>JAPLZH010000010.1 GCA_026395105.1 Candidatus Tayloriibacteriota bacterium | reverse complement strand
AGAGGTGCAGAAACTACCTCCATACTAGCCTCTGTACTCCTATCTCTTAAGTGGAATAATCCCAGGAACTGGTTCCAAAAGTTCATGTCTATTTAAGGTTGATAAATATGGAGATTGGGGAGGGTGTGGGTACTTACATTTGACGCTCTATTCTTTTTGCACTAGTGTTTTACTTGTTTTTATATCTTTTGCGATAACATATCCCATCTGCCCTGTCGGTGCGCTGTAAACCACACCGTTATATTCTATAGGGGTTACAGTTTTAGGAGCACTGCGCTTTGCCATTATCTCTGATTCGGATTTATTAGCAGAACGAGTAAATATGAAAAAGGCGATTCCGGCGAGAATTAGCACTAATATTAAAATCAATATTGTTTTGTTCATATGGTAAATACTAGGCTAAATAAACTTCGCATCCTATTACATTTTCATTAGTAAAATTTTCATTTTCAGGAACGCTAAGGCTGGCGACTTTTTCGCCTGTAATTCCAAAAGGGGTACCGTCTTCTAAAAGCGCGTCCTCTACTACTGTCTTTATAACCTTATCACCAGAAAGTTTTACTTCTATAATATCTCCAGATTTTAAATCAGCTGAGCAGTCACGGTCGAGCAAAATAACTCTTTGCGCTCTAGGCATTGTGAAACTGTCCACGATTTTTCCTAGTAGTTTTTTCATATCTATAACTTCAGCTTCATTCATTTGTGAAAGCTTCATAGTGCATTGCTTTTTATTTGACCTAAATTAAAATTAAATATTAATGAAGCGAGTTTAAGTGTCCTTTTCTTTATTTCTCCTGGTCTCAAATTAATTATAATTTGTCTCACTGAATCTATGCCATAGTAGCTAACAAGCCATTTCCAATCAGAAATATTGCCATAATTAATAATCTGCGATACCACAGTTTTACTACTTTTATCAGGGTCTATTTTTGAAAAATCGTATGACCAAAAATAGGGTTTTAGTGTTTGTGGAATTTTACTATTCATGTATGTATTATAACATATCTCTAGTGCAAATCTATGAAACCTTTTCTGAGCTCAGGGTTTATGCTCGCCACAGAATACATGTCGGTCAGATGGGCGACGACTATAGGCTTCACTGCCTTCATCTTAGTCGCCCTAATGACCTACCCTCGGACGAAGGTAGATGAGTGACACCTTCAAACATAACAAAGTCACTAGATTTCCCCACCGCCAACTGCAAATGTTGGCGGCGTTTTTTATATCAAATTTCTACCCACCCTTTTTTAAAATCTTTTCCGCATACTTCCTCAAAGGTTTTTCCTATGTCTATATAATCACACATTCGGAAATGGCAGGTTTTCCCTGTAGCACTTTCACATTCTGATTGCAAAGAAAATACTTTTACGACAGGCTCATTCTTAATCACTGATATTTGAGTAGTGGATGTTTTATCACTAATCACATGAATAAAATATAACACGATCCCTAGCACGAGCATGATTATAATATATTTTCTCATACTTACACTGCCATAAGAATAACTATTCTTCGTGTTAAGCCCGACCCTATAGGCAGAAATAATTACCACAAGCCAAAAGATAATAGATAGTACTATACCCCACCATATATTAGATGAGACACAATTCCTGAATGCACTCTCACAAACTGTCACATGAACTGGAAAAGGTAAGTAACTGTGACTTGGTCCACCAAAAGCTAGGAGTAGCGTATTTACCAATCCCGTTAGTATTAATGCGAATAATATAATTGCGCCAGATATAAGATTCCTTTTCATAATAATCGATTAGATTAATTTCCCCGCCATTATCTCAGTTAGTATTAGGCATCTTTATTTTACTTATTTACCAATACACGGGTCAAGGGACCAAAATATCCTGTACCTTGAACTAGGCCGAGTTCTGCTGCACGGGCAGTTTGGAATCTAATAAGTGCGACTTTTGTTGCCGAACCAAAATATGTAGTCTCATTTCCAATAGAGCCGGCGCCTGAGACTGTAACAGTAAAGCCCTTTTCATTCAGATATTTTTGTAATTCACGAACGTCTTCACCACTCATTCCTTGGCTCAAATTCCTTGAAAAGAGGTAAACGTTTTGATTCGAGAAAACCTTACTTGATCCTAATGTAGTTTTTAATTCACTAGCTGAAGATAAAAGCGTAGTGCGACCACAATCAATGCCTGCAATTAGATTATTTGGGATATTTTTTGAACTATCATCATTAGGAACACTTTTTGCGAAGACGAGATAGTTTTCACCTACCTTGAAGTATATTGGAGGGTTTGTTGTGCCGTTCCAAGTATAAATACCACCTACTGTCATGTTTTTATTAACATTTCCTTTCCAATATTCACTTACCTCAAACGTAGCGTTTGCAGCCTTTTCCGGGGTAGCAGTTTGAATATTAGTTACCTTTCCAGCAAATATTATACTTGTCGCATCTATGTCCTCTTGTACTGTAGCTCGAGCGCAGGAAAGTGCAAAAACTTCTTTTTGATTCAAAGTAATCATCATCATTACAACGATAATTACTAATACCAAATATTTTAAATTTTTCATATTTATAAATTATCAAATAAATCTCCCCGCCTTGATGACGTGCTCAACCAAAGTATGCGTGTACCCCATTTCGCTGTTGTACCATGCGGGCAATTTTTCCCTGTTTTTTGTCATATGCCGAAAATTATAGCATGAATTCGATCTTTAAATCTCCGATCGCCCGTCTTCCAAAATCGCAAGAAATTGTGATCTCGGAAGGCGAGCGAGGATTAAAAATTCTTGTCAAAGTCCGTTAGTCATCATCATAAACAAACGCTTGTTTAATAGCAAGCGTCAAAATACGGCCTGTTTAATGGCCTTATTCCGCCTTTTCTTACCACTCAATCTCCCCATCCGACTGAAGTGCTTCTTGCCGTATTTACGAACGGTTGTTGAACCACCTTTTCGGCCGAGCATCTGCGCCGCCTTATTTTTCATGAACGTATTATATCAGGTGTCGGCTAACAGTGAATAGCTCTTGTTCTCGGTATTTTGTATTTCTTCATTCTTTGATTTCTCGGTACATTTCTGAAAGCATCATATCGACGCTGTAAATCTGGACCAGTCATCATCGTATAAATCATTGAACTTTCCAGACTCGAGTGACCGAGAATGTTCGAAACATCCGAATTCGAACCGCCCTTGTTTACAATATCGCGTCCCATATAATGTCGCATCGAGTGAGCATTCATCGTTGGGATACCTGCGCGGTTTGAGTTGGTTCGCAACATTTCAGCAACATTGAATATGGTCATTCTTTTTCCACGAACATTGTTTTGTCCACATTTTGAAACGGTTACAAATAAAGCATCAAGATCCTCAAAATTGAAGAGTTTGAAAAGATGTTTCCGTTTATTGACCCATCTCTTGAGAAGCAGGTTCGTAGTCGGCGTCCAGAATATTTCACGAATTGGTCGGCGGCCTCGTGACTTCTCTGTTCGAATGAGGGCTTTGCGAGTTTCCAAGTCGAGATCGCTTACATTCAACGAAACGATCTCACCGTTTCTGGCACCGGTATCCCAGAGTAGGGACATTACTGCCCTGTTCCTGATATGGTGCGGATTATTGTCCTTCGGTATAGAGTTGATCAACTTCTTAAATCCCTGCTCGGTAGCAATGCGCGGTATGTTGTATTCCTTCCGAGGCGTAGGGATGAGCGCTTCATTGAGCACATTGTACTTTTGCAGGTTGTAGAACTCGAAGAATTTCTTGAGTGCCAATGTTACGATGCGAATACCATTCCTTTTCCATCCGAGCTCTGTCATCAAATTCAAATAATCCGTCACGTTGTTTATCGTGATGTTTTCAATATCAGGGTTGCGGAGGTAGAGACAGAAGATTCGGAGCACCTTGTCATAGCGCTTGACCGTGTGTCCGGTCACCTTGATCTGTCTCCAGCCGCTGAATTCATTTATTGCATCTTTGAATAACATGGTAGGCAACCAAAAAGTCCACTCGATGCTACTCAAAGTGGACTTTTGGTGGCTTTCTGCTCAGAGAGCGTCTTGCCATTCCCTAGCTAGGGAGACATAGCCTTGCGGGAACTAGCTACCTTTGAAGTAGGACAGTAGAATTAATGTATTAACAAAATAATTAATTTAATTGTCATATGAAATATCATCATTTGTCTTTTGGAGAGAGGTTTTGTATTGAGAAAATGTATAGCGCA
>JAPLZH010000048.1 GCA_026395105.1 Candidatus Tayloriibacteriota bacterium | reverse complement strand
TTGCAGATCCTGCGCTATACATTTTCTCAATACAAAACCTCTCTCCAAAAGACAAATGATGATATTTCATATGACAATTAAATTAATTATTTTGTTAATACATTAATTCTACTGTCCTACTTCAAAGGTAGCTAGTTCCTATAAAAGCAAATCGAGATGGTACTTCATATGTTTTAACACCGAACCCTATCGTAAATGGAGCACCGATTAATAAGCAAATCACTACAGGTTTAACTAATGACATTATGACGGAAGTGATTTCTGGTCTAAATGAAGGTGATCTAGTAATAACGAAGACCATAACTGGAACTGCTGGTCAGACTACTTCTACGGCTAGACCTGCCACATCACTACTCGGTGGTGGAGGAGGGGGAGGCGCCCGCGCTGTCACTGGAGGACTCGGTAGATAATATTCGCTTTAAAAATGCTTAAAAAGCGCAAATAAAATGATTGAATGCAAAGATATTAAAAAAATATATATAACTGGAGGTGATGAAACCGCCGCCTTAAAGGGTGTATCTCTTAGTATAAAAGAAGGTGAATTCGTCGCTATCATGGGCCCATCTGGATCTGGAAAATCTACTCTTATGCATATTCTCGGTGCATTAGACACTCCGACCTCTGGAAAGTATTTACTAGACGGCGAAGATATTTCAAATAAAACAGATGATGAACTAGCAGATATTCGTGGTAAGAAAATCGGCTTCGTATTCCAGTCATTTAATCTTTTGCCTCGCGCTACCGTCATGCGAAATGTCGTTTTGCCCCTCGTCTATGCGAAAATGCCTGAAATAGAAAGGATTAAAAGGGCAAGCGCTTCTTTAGTGGCAGCGGGCCTTCCTGAAGATAGGTGGAATCATAAATCAAATGAGCTTTCAGGTGGTCAGATTCAAAGAGTAGCTATAGCCCGTGCACTCGTGAACGATCCATCGATTATCATGGCAGATGAGCCTACCGGAAACCTAGATTCTAAAACAGGAGAGGTAGTGCTAGGCACTTTTCAGAAATTAAATAAAGAAGAGGGAAGAACTATCGTATTAATCACCCATGAATTAGATGTAGCCGAACATGCAGACAGAATTATACATATTAAAGACGGAATGATTTTAAGTGATAAAAGTACTCATACGAAGAGAATAATTAAAAATATATGACATTCAGAGACTTATTACATGAAGCAGTGCTCGCCTTAACGGCAAATAAAGTGAGAACTGGGCTCACTATGCTTGGTATCGTGATCGGTATCGGCTCTGTCATAGCCATGCTCTCAGTGGGCCAGGGTGCACAGAACTCTGTGCAGTCTAGCATTCAGTCCATAGGTTCAAATCTTATAGTCGTTCGCCCCGGAGCACAGCGTGGACCAGGTGTGAGTCCATCTGCGGGGAGAGGTAGTTCTCAGTCTTTAAAAGTGTCTGATTACGAAGCTATTCAGAGTGAAATAACAGGCGTAAAGGCTGTCGCTCCTGAATTAACTTCTCGTTATCAGATAGTGGCAAAAGGAACAAACACTAATACCCAGATCATAGGAACAGTTCCGGCATATGCAGAGGTTAGGAATTTGCAAGTAGATACAGGATCTTTTATAACAGATGCAAATATGAAGGATTTGGCCCGCGTAGCGGTTTTAGGGCCGACCACTCGTGATGACTTATTCGGGGTGAACGCCGACGCAGTAGGCCAGACTATTCGCATTAACGGCATGAGCTTTACAGTAATCGGCATTACTAAGGCAAAGGGAGGTTCTGGATTCGGAAGTCAGGACGATATAGTTATAATCCCATTAACCGTTTCAGAACAGTTTCTTTCAAATGGAGATTACGTTTCAAATATAAATATAGAAGCTGTGGATCAACAGAGCATGACTCAGGTCCAAAGTGATGTAACTGACCTTCTTCTAGCTAGACATAAAATTAAGGACGTAGCCAGCGCTGATTTCAGTACTTTAAATCAGGCAGATATAGTAGCTACAGCATCTTCGGTTACGGGCATCTTCACCATTCTCCTAGCCTCGGTGGCCGGTATATCATTAGTCGTAGGAGGAATCGGTATTATGAATATGATGCTTACGACAGTAACAGAAAGAACGAGGGAAATAGGCCTTAGAAAAGCCGTAGGCGCCAGAAAGAAGGATATAAACCGTCAGTTCCTCTTTGAATCTATTTGCATGACCTCTATAGGAGGAATTTTGGGAATAATTATGGGTTATCTAGTGTCATTTGGAATATCTGCTACAGGTCTCCTAACCACACAGACCTCCAGTACATCAGTTTTACTTTCATTCGGAGTTTCTGCCTGTATCGGCATCGTTTTCGGATATTATCCAGCTAAAAGGGCAGCTAACCTTAATCCGATAGATGCACTTCGTTATGAATAAGTGCTGGGCCGTAATAAAAAGATAAATTTATTTTATGGAAAAACAAACAACGAAGCGCTGGGCATTCTACGTTTTATTAACTGGTGTTCTAGCTATAATGGTCGTTCTCATGGCCAGATAGTTTTTTTATGAGCTTTATTTCTTTATAAGTGAAACTAAGTCAGCGACAAAAACATTTTGACTTTTTGCTATTCCGAATACCCTTACATTTTTTCCTGCTTTTGTGCACGAATCACATAATTTCGTAGAAGACGAGAACACTACGTACCAAACATTACCAGTAGCATCTTTAATCACTAGACTAGAGGAAGAATTAATCACCGTTCCAAATAATATAATTTGCTCTGGAAAATTATCTCGGTCATTATCATTAATAAATTTATAGAAATAAGGAAGGTTTTTTAAAGCCGTATTTTCTGCATATTTCGTTACATTTGTCAGGAAAAATATACAGGCCAAAAGAACACATCCAAATGAAGTTAAATATGCGATTAATCTAGTGTGTTTATATGCATTTCGTCCGCGTGAGGTGATTCCGAAGGCAAATATGATAATGATTATAGTTAGAACGACCCATATGCTGTGGAAGATTATATATGCTGTCATGTCGTACGTCTCTGTAAAACCAGTATTGTGGAACTTTTGATCAAAATCAGACACAGAGAAAAAGACGACGCCCATCGTTAAGCTAATTCCTGTTACAAACACTAGAAAAATCATCCAGGTAACTGTGTTCGAGACATTAAATTTCCACCTCGGTTTTGGCCTTAATTTTTCATCTCGAATCATTCCGAGCACTTTATCCTCAATAGTCTTTTCTTCTTTTGAATTAATCATTATAGTTCATTTGAATTTAGCTTCCTTTCAGTTACTATTTTCTTAAATTCTACTTTAGCCCTATGAATAAGGGTGGCTACGGTCCCTGGGGGCTTTTTTAATATATCCGATATTTCGGCATAATCCCTATCCTCAAAGTACTTTAGTGTTAATACGATTCTATGGTCATCTTTCATTCCAGAAAAGATTTCATTTATATGTTTGCTTAGGAAAAGCTTATCTGATTCCTTTGCTATATCTAATTCATCGGCTACAGAAAGAAGCCTATCCTCATCATCATCATTTAGCGCTAAACGAGGTCTGTTCTTCATTTTTCTTATATGATCGATGGTGGCATTATGAGAGATTCTATAAATCCATGATGAGAAGCTGAGATTTGAGTCAAAGTCATTTAAGTTTTTATATATTTTAATGAAAATATCCTGCATTAAATCTTCCTCTTCATCTTCGTGGAGATTAGCTAAGCGGTGTATATACCGCTTTAATGGTTTTAGATATTTATGCATGATGTGTGAGAAGGCGTCGGGGTTTTTTAGAGCTTCGGTAACTAATAGTACGTCATCTCTAGCCTCGTTTTTTTTCACATCAGGTTCTATTTGAGGGGTAGCTAGAGGTATATCCATCAGTATGTATTATAGCACATTTAGTGTTTATTTTTTGAAAGAAAAGTATTTAATCTGTCGTATAAATATTGAATCTTTATTATTTTGTTTTTAATAAGATTTAGCATTAGTGTTTGACGGCACTAAAAATTTATTTTTTCATTACGTCATGGTTGCGGAGGTGGTAACCCCTCACACCCCTTTTAAGTAAGCCGTCATCGTGCTTTCTGGTACTGTGTATAACAACACAAGTATTCATCTAGCCACCATGGTAGAATACATGACGTAATGAGACTAACTGACATTGAAATTAAAGCTAGGAT
>JAPLZH010000004.1 GCA_026395105.1 Candidatus Tayloriibacteriota bacterium | reverse complement strand
ACCGTTACTCAAGAAGATTTAGATGAAATCCATTCCTTCTTGAATGACCGACCTAGGGAGTGTATTGAGTTTAGGACAGCAACAGAGTATTATTCATTATTAAGTTCGAGTGTCCTACTTGAGGGGTAGCTAGAGGTATCAAACTTTGAATGTACCATTTATTTTTAAAACAAGCCCTATATTTCTCTTTCACTGACATTTTGATATTTTAGTTTTTAATGTACTAGTATTATACCCTAAGTCCTCTTATTTTTACTATCTGATAAATCACGCCAAAAGGTGTGAGCATTCTAAGGATATTCCAGTTCATTTTCACTTCGCCCCAAAGTCCGCGCCAGAAGGTCGTCTTATGGAATTTAAATGGACTATCTACATTCGGCCAACTCACCACTCTAACCCTGCATTTATTTTCTATAATAATCCAGTTCATCATGGTCTCAATGCCAAAACGAGGCAGTTTAGGAATATCCTCTATTCTGCCTGCTATTAAGCTTTTCTTCATTACTCTTTCACCAGATAGATAGTCTAATCCTAACTTCTTAAAATGATTTGGAGCATTCCTTCGAAGACTTATAGATAAATCCGAAACTCCATTCAGAACCGGCTCTATTAGCTTAGTAATATTATCTGCTGTAAGGCCGACTAAATCAGCGTCTAGGAAAAATAGGAATTCCCCTTTTGCCTCTTTTATGGCTCTATAAACCGCCATATTTTTGCCCAGATTTTTCTCATTCGTAAGAAGCCTTACATTTTTAAACTGGGAAATTACCTCGGCTGTATTATCTTTCGAGCAGTCGTTTACTACTATAATTTCATCTATGAGCGGATGAGTGGAAGCCACTCTTAGAACCTCCCCGATCCTCGGTCCTTCATTATATGCTGCCATTATGCATGATATCTTTATCATTTTATTTATTTTCAGATTCCGCTTTCACGGCCTCTTTTATTTCCAATTCTTTTTCTTCTTCGATTTCTAATTCAGTAATTTGCTTTTGCACATATTTTTTCATATAGAAAAAGGCAAAGATCACGGCCACGACAGCCACTCCTATCCCTGCATAAGTAATATATTTTTCAGCCGCTGCATATGAATTTCCGAGATAATAACCGATACCCATAATGACGGCATACTGAAAAATAGTTACTGGAATAGCGCAGGTAATGAACTTTTTATAGGGCATCTTAACCATTCCGGCACTTATAAGAAAAGGAATGCTGAGGCTGTAGGCTAATTTGCCGAGAAACATTGATTTAAAAGGATGATCACGCCAAAGGCTTTCCACTAAATGAAAATGCTTTTTTAATGTGGGCCATTTTGCTCCGTATTTATTCAAAAGTCTGCCGTCTTTATTTCCGTATCGGCCAATATAGTAATAAATAGTATCTGGAATAATGTCACCGAAAAGTAAAATTATATACGCCGGAATAAAATTCAGATAACCAAGAAATACGAGGAAGCCGACAACGAGCGAAATAACCGGTCCCTCATAAGCGGCGAGTGGGAAAAGGATGAAATACTTATAATGTTCGATTAAAGCGATTATATGATCCATTAATTTTGTTTATGAAATGGTCTATCGAAGACGAGCACCCAGAGATCGTTAATCATGTATTGCCAGAAAAGGTTTAAAGTGCCAAGTTTATTAAATCTCCTAGCGGAGGAAAGCACCGTAAGTTCAGGGGCAAAGATAACTTTGCCCATTTTCGTCATTTTTTTGCCGGTGTCTACGTCTTCGCCGTTTAGCATTGATGACTTAGTATATCCGCCGGCTTTGTCGAGTGCTGATTTTCTAATAAAATTATTTCCGCTGATAAAAGCGGCGCCGATATGAAGGATTTTATGAATTATTAAATGCAAAACTGGATATAGTGCTTTCTGTGTGATCTGACTAGAAATTCTAAAGAATTTTCCACCATCGTGATAATCGTAAATTCCGCTCACAGCTACCACTTTCTCATCCGTGAAATATTTTATACCTTTTTCTATCCAGTCTGGTGCTGGAATACTGTCTGCATCTAGATTAGCTATTATCTCACCTTCTGCTTCTAGCCTTCCGCGTTCGCGGGCATAGAGGAGACCCTGTTTTTCTTCTTTGACTAGGCGCACGCCACGTGAGGCATAGGCTTTGACTTTTTCCGCCGTTCTATCTTTGCTATTATTATCCACCACGATGATCTCCGTATCTTTATAATTTTGCTTAAGCACAGAAATGACGGCGGATTCTATTCGCTCTTCTTCATTATATGCAGGTATTACTACCGTGACTTTCATGACGTTTATTCTAACACATTTCGAAATGAGGTTCAGATAAGCCTCAAATATCTTTTCCGTTCTTTTTCTGGGAATTTTTCTATGGCATAGCGGAGCATAGTTCTTTGCATATCTTTTGCATATTTATCTAGGAACTTTTTCTCAGCAGGAAGTGAGCGCTTTCCGATTTCACGAAGCATCCAGCCGAGGGCTTTATGAATGAGATCATGCGGGTCTTTAAGAAGGAGTTCAGCGAGGCAAAGTGAAGTGTCGAAGTGCCCGTTTTTTATAAATTCAAAAGAGGAAAGAACGGCAATTCTTCTATCCCAGAGTACAGGAGAGCGGGCGAGGTCAAAGAGAATCGGGAAATCATTTAGAGGTATGATGGGAAATGATTTTAGAGCTGGAGTAGATGCGCCAGCCATCTTCGTAAGCCAGAGCCAATTCCCCACCACATTCGGCGCAGATAAATCCACTAAATCCCAATTATTGATTTTCCTCCTATTTTGCAAATAGAATTCAGCGATTTTCTTTTTTTCTCCTAGGTCTTTCGCTTTTTTATACTTTTGCACTAAGATGGCTATAGCCGTAAAGCGATGCTCATGAATTTTACTATTTAAAAGAATTTTCACTTCGGAAAGTGGTGCTTCCACGAATTTCTTTGCCACTATTCTCTGCTTCGGTACGATAATTCCTAGGAATTCATCTCCCTCCCCATATTCACCCTTCCCCGTCTTAAAAAAGCGCCTTAAAATCTCTGCCTTTTTATGGTCTTTTAGTTTTTCTAATTCGGCCTTAATATTTCCGCTTGATAATTTTGCCATTTAAAGATTTTTAACTTTTGGAGATAATGACAGGTTAAAAGTATTATGATCTTTTTCAAATTTTATCCGAAAATACTCGAAAAAATCTTCTTGACCGAGAAGAATATCGACTGATGGACTATCAGTAAAAGCTACGGGCGTAGTTATAGTTTTGTCAAAATATTTAACCTTCATAGTTACAGAAGAAATAAATGTCGTAACTTTAGAATGCCCTATACCTATAAATTCTTTTTTATTTGCAGAGGAAAGGTCTATACCTAGTACTTTTGCATATTCTACATTCATCATTGTCGTATCTGCACCTGAATCAATAAGACCTAAAGTATTAATATTTTCTTTTTCTCCGATGAGTTCAAGTTCAACGATAGGACGCTTAGTTAGCTTCCCTTTTGTATTTGTTGAAATTGTTGAAGTGTATTGGAACTTCATTAACGAATAGTCGGGGCATATCCCACATCTACTGGCAATACATGCATAACCACGGCTTTTACCTGACCAATTTTCTTTTTTAAACTGATTAGCGAACTAGATACAGCAATGAGTTTTTTATAATCCAGCGAAAAAGCAACCCATTTATTTTCATGAGACTTATTCAAAAGGCTTAAATTTGGCGCTTTTACTGGTTCCATGGCATTATTTTACACCTTTTATGGATATTTTCAAGATATATTAGTTGCTTTGTAATTATTCAAAAGCCCTGAAATATTATATAATTTCAATGTGAAAAATATTTCATATATAACAAACACAGCGACGACAATACTTTCTATCATTGCCTTTCAGTTACTATCAGCACTAAATATCGGAAATACAGCTACTGAAAGAGGGCTGTATGTTTTCGTTTGCTGGTTTTTCCTTTTCGTTCTTTGTCTTTTTCTTAATGGCTATTTGCCGAAAAATACTAACGCGTCCGTCAACAATTTTGCCTTTTCTTTAATGCTTGATGGAATACTGCTTTTAACAGGGACTCTCATCATCTCCTGGCTGGCAGTGTTAATCTCTCCGAAGACCCCGGATGGTGCGGAGGTGTCGTATTTCTCCCTATATTATTTAATATTCGTCTCTATCATTAAGATCATAGCGCAAAAGAAATACATTCGAAATTTTGCAAAAATCACGCTGTCACTTCTCGGCGTTTTGATAATCGCAAATATTTTACCATTGCCTGACAGTGTAACGCCCTACACTTTTATCCTTACGGCTTTCGCTGGGATTCTGCTTATCGGGACATTCCTTTATTATTTTCTTAATAATGCTTTACTAGGAATGGGGGCAAAGGATGTATTTGCAAAAAAGTCTTTTTAAAAATTACTATCCGACAAAAGCCTCTATCTCAGCCGTTCTATTATTAATCACTAGCTTATTAGCTAATTCTATAAACATAGTTTTGTTTTGTAAACCCATAAGTAAATCATCGTAAGAACCAGCACCTGGGTATGGGTATAAATTATAAAGATAATTATTAAACTCTATTCCGTTTACCATAACTGGAATTTCATCTAAGACATATTCAGCAAGTTTTTTCTTTTGATCTATTGATAATTCTGAAGCTCTATCTTTCAAGTTTTCTTTGACAACATTTAAAACAAAATCTTGAAATGCTTGATTTGTTTTAAATTCATCAAATACGACCCTACCCATTCTTTTATAATATGGAAGATTCTGTAGATCCGCCCATCTAACAATACTAATAATATCCCTCTTATCTTTAGGGATATCCGCTATTATCTCATTAATAATCGACACTACCTTATCCCCGTCTCTTAATGCATGCCTCAGCGCTTTTTCCGGAGAATAATCATTAAACACTTCATAATTTTTAGCATGATTAGTATCAGCGATTACAAAGAGAATTCGCTCTTTAGTATAATCAAATGCCCAGTCTAAATATTTTTTAAGATTTTCTTTCGAAAAGAATTTATTTCCTAAACTTATCCCCAAATAAATATTAAACTTTTTCGCATCTATTTCTGATTGATTACAATTAAAATACTTATTTATCTGCATACATGAAAAACTCTATTTTATAATTTAATTTGTATTAATTGCCCAAAGCGCACCGCCAGCAATGGTATCCTCCACTTCTTTATATCCTAGACCATAATCATAGCCCCATCTAGCTAGAAGTGCAAAGACGCTTTTATTATTTTGCCTCTACTAATTTATTCCCGACTAGGCTTAAATATTTAGAAATGGCAAAGGATGGGGCGGCCGTCATCGGTTCACCTGCTTTTCTATCTGCATAATTAACTATTAACTGTCTATTTTTTATCTCTGTTGTCTGTGGAGAAATGCGGTCTCCTAGTAAAACGCCGTTCGTGCCGACGAGGCCATCTGGCGTACTAAAAGCCACCACTACATAATAAAATGTTCCACTTCCCCCGCTATTTTGCGTTAAAATGAGCGCAATGTCCGAGATGTCGTCCCCATTCAGATCGCCGAAGGCTTCATTGCCGAAATATTTCGTCTTTATGGTGGCCGAAGAATCGGCAGGCGAAGGCAAAGTAGATTCGCCGTTCACTAGGGTCACGGTCTGCCCATCTATTACATAGCTTATTGCTTTTTGATTAGTGCTCGTAGCATTTTGACCGGTGCCTGTCGGTACTGTTCCTGTAGGTGCAGGAGTCGCCGTTCCAGTTTTCTGACTGTTTGTATAAATCAGAAAAAACACGAGGATAATAATGACGGCAAAAATGCCTATTGACCAATATAATGATTTTTTATTCATATCTGTAGAGACGTTTAAAAATAGTAAGTATTACAGCTCCTATCCTATAAAACATCGATTAATCTATTTAAATTCTCTGAAAGATATTTAATCCTTTTATAGTTTTCAAAGAGGAAATGATCGACACGAGTATTCCCTTTTAGATAATGTTCACTCTCGACCCAGAAACCGTGAATAGTTTTTATGTAATAAAGTTCAAAGCCTCTTTTTATCTCATCCTTCGATATAGGATAGACACTTGAATATGCGTCTAGATATTTTTTAGCATTGTCCAGAGCGACTTTTGTAATATCGCCTGAAAGAAAAATATATATCATAGATCGAAAGAGTTCGTATGTTCTAGGCGAATAATTAGTTTTTTCGAAATCGAATACCCATTTCACATTATCTCCTTCATCAAAGAAGACATTATGATCGAGATAGTCGCCGTGTATTAGATGATCACACTTTAAATCCAAACTCTCAAAAGTCATCTTATTTTTTAATAAAAGTTCCTTTTTCATTTTAACTGACTGAAGGGCCACTTTATCAAAATCACTCGGATTACGAACTTCCGATATTTTAATTAAAATATCATCTATTTTTTTGAATACATTTTCGTCTTTTTCTATTTTAAAATAATCCTCGACGGCAAGTTTTGATTCTTTGCCAAGTATATGAATTCTTCCTAACGTCTGGCCTAAAGAAATTATTGCTTTTTCTGTAAGCTCACCTTTTTCCATATGTTTTCCTTCAGCAAAAGGAAATAATGCGTAGTAAGCAGAATCATATTCAAAGAAAGTTTCCCGATTTAAAAGCGGTATTGGTAGTATGACTGGAATTCCTCCATCAGCAAAATACTTTTTTGACGCATGGACTTCTGCGATCCTATTTTGATTATCAAATCTATACTTTTTTAAAAAAAATCTGTTAGCGCCGGCAAAAAGAAAATAATTTTCACTTAAAAAGCCCCCTTTCACTTTTTCATAAGATGACACGTTAATGCCGTACAGATTATTTATTTTTTCTAGGATATCTTTCATTATCAATGATTATTTACGATTTATGGCCACACCACTTCGCTGAATTAAAAACTTTTTATCATCAAGACTTCCAGTTTGAAAATAAAGTTTTATTTCTTCTAGTGAGTATTTTATATAAGAACAAATATCTTTCGATTGCCGAATTACTTTTCCATCGTTTACTGAGATTGAAATACCATGCCAACTTTTATCTCCATACATACTAAAATTGTTTTTTTTGGATTTAATTAAAATCCTGTCATCCAAATACCGAGTACTTACATCTTCGGATCGGACTCGATATTTTTTAAGTATATGCTCGAGATCATTTTTATCAATCTTTCCGAAACAGATACGTACATATGGAAACCAATATTTATCAAATTGGAATGAGATAAGATCATACCCGCCGTCTATCCTTACCATTTGAAAATCTATGTGCAAATTTTCTGATCGTATTTTGACAAACCCTAAAGATATTAAAATAGAATAAATTTCATTGGCTATTGTATCCCTAAATACCTTATTTGTTCTTTTTTTAGCAGACCTTCTAAAAATGTCTATAGTAATTACATAAAATATATGTAATATTAAAAACACAAGCAAAATTACGGCAAAGAAAGGATAGACTAAAACTCTAAGTAAAATCGGTAATTTATATATATCTATGTTTATCATGTTATTCTGAAAGTTAAACTACACTTACTACATTAATCAGTTAACCCCTGTAGCAGGCTGACTGGGTTAGTTGATTTTACTAAGAAATCTCTTTATTTTCGTGGATGATTCGAGCTTAAGAAATTCATCTTTTGTAAGCCATGCGTATGAATCATGTTCATAGCTAAGAACTATATCTGGCATATCCACCTCAGCTAAATATCCAATCTGAACCCAATACTCCCCTTTCTTATTTAAACTAGCCGTGGCATCAAATATCTTAAAATCACCTATTTTAATCCCCGTCTCTTCCTGTATTTCTCTTTGCACATTTGCCTCTAATGCTTCGCCCTCCTCTAACTGTCCCCCTGGCAAATCCCAAGTCAAAGGCCTGCTCGGATCTGTAAGAGAACGATGAAGGGCCAGTATTTTCCCCTCGCGGTTTATTATAATGGTTTTTTGGGATACGAACATATATTAGTGTGTTTATTTAAGCTTAAATTTTCGTTACTACTCTATTATATCAAAGCTGTACTTTTAAAAAAACTGCTCTATACTTTAAATATTCTAGATGAATAATATCGATCATATTTTCATTGGCGATAATTATAACCTTTTCAATGAGATTTACCCCTTTTACGTGGCACTTGATGAGGACGAAAAAGTATTTTATACAGATGATATTGTTACTGAAGAATTTAAAGGGAAATGTAATATAAAAAATCTTCTTACTCATCAACCAAAAAACAAGAAAGCGATCATTTATGCATCGATTTCTAAACATATTATAGAAAATATGATTTGCGATAAGTATACTCATGTAAAACTAGTAAGGATGTTTCATGGAATCACAGGCCCATGGTCAACTATTTTAGACAAAAGTTTTGTATGGGATGTCGTCATCGAATCATCTGAATTAGGGGCGGATAATTGGAAAGAACGTAGACCAGAACAAAAAGTAGAGATTATCGGATGGCCAAAAGGCGAATCTTTTATTTCAAATAATAATATTTTTGACACAAAGATAGACCAAAATGCTGTTTTAGTAGAAATTCATTGGGCAAAGAAGTACTCTGGTTTTGATGAATATTACAAAATATTAAATCTTTCTGGATATAGATTAACTTTCTTACTTCACCCAGTTCTTTTTAGTAATATAAATCACCTTCTAGAGCGAAAACTATCACCGGAAGTTGCCATGGAAATCACTACCTTTGCAAAAGAGAAATATGAAACAGCAATACCTTCTCTCGGTGTTTTGCCATATATGCTAGGTAAATCCATTATGATCGGAGCCTTATCATCTACTTCTTTAGAGTGGTTGTTATTTGATAAACCGATACTTTTCCTTACTGATCCCAGCTCTCTAAACTTTGGTGCTTCTATAAAAGGGAAATCCCTCCCAGAGCTTATTCAACAAACTTTGCAAAATGAACCCCGTGAGTATAAGGCTAGAAGAAGTGAACTTAAAAGAAAACTCATGAGCCATTTTGATAATAGCTTTAAAGCCCGATTCAATAATCTCGTAAACGAACTCAAACGGCAGTTATAAAAACAGTGCTGGTCGACTCGAACTACGACTGTAGTCGGTCAAGCTTAGATTGGCGGAATTAAGTAGTTTTAGTTTAGAATATTATCTTATCAAGAATCTGGCTTATTTGAATAATTAGCGCTACTGACTCACCAGTCCATTTTACGGCTTTTATACCACTCCATATTCTCCCGACAAGAGTCTTGTCGGGGCTCTGCTTTTTTAATTCACGAACTAAATCTTCTATATCAGCAGTATCACTTTGTTGAGCAATAGACTTCTTTAACTTATTTAGTAACAAAAAAATATCAGAGCCAGCTACTGCGTTTGCGCCGATTGCAATTGATCCGGAACCGGCTTTTGCATTTCTACCAACGGCCATTGGTTGGTTAATAACTGTATTTCCATAGAATGTATTATCGTCCCCGACATTAAATTTATTAGTATTGTTCATTTTATTTATCTCAGTTATTGATAAGACCCTGATGTTCTAATATTTTATTTGAAATTATTATAATGTGTAAAGTGACATACTTATCAAAAATGTGACGGAATTAGTTATCCACTCTTGTGACGCATAGCCGAAGTGATACGATTTCTAAGGATATGTTTACAAATACAAAAAGCCATTATTTTGTTTTAACTTTTTTGTTAAGCAAATAGTTCAAAGTCAATCGAATCGTAAGCACAGAAAGTAATATAATTTTTAGGAGGGCTCGTGGTGGAACTTGGTAGACACATTGGTCTTAAAAACCAGCGGCGGAGAGCCATGCGGGTTCAAGTCCCGTCGAGTCCACATTACTTTCTGTGCTTACGCCTCGAACATCAATTTTAAGTGTAGCATGCTCTTACAATGAAATATTGACGTATGTGGATAGCTTTTAGACACTAGCATGCGTCATCGTATGAGTCAATTATCTGTCATATATGAAATTAAAATCACGAAGCAGTAACTCTGCTCGAGTCTTTTCCACAATGTCTTTTTTGATTTGTTCTTGTGATTTCTTTTTATTTCCATCACTTGCCACTGAATTAATTAATGCTGTACCCCAAAAAATATCCTCAATCATTAAACCGCTCTTTAAGTCCCTAATTTGCCACACAATCTCTTTTTCCCAGCCATCGTTAGATTCTATTCGATGTTTATATCGTCTAGCAACAAGACAATTTTTTGTTTTTTTATCATATTTTAAGCCAAAACCATTTACTTCCACACTACTATAATGTTTTAACAAAGATTCTAATTTTTCTTTTCTCCAGACATCATAATCCGTTAGTGCAATTATTTTATATAGTAATTCTATTTGAGTATCATTAGAAAGTCGCCATTCTTTCCAGAAATAAAAAATAAATGTGCTTAATATAAATATTAAAATAATAAATAATATAACCATAACTAGATTATATCAAATAACCAGATTAGGAAGAAACTAAACACCAACATAACTATAGAATAACTCGTATTAGCAAAATCGAAATTTATTATATATCTAGAAAGATTAAGAATGACGTAAATAAAAACTGTAGCTACAATAATACTCTTAAATATGCGCACTAAAAGTGTAGATTTAAAATTTTGTCCTTTATAGATATATATCATCTTTATAAATGAATAAGAAAGAATAATTAAAAAAACTAAAAGTACAATAAGAAAAAATACCTTTAGATTAGTCAAAGCTTCTAATGCTAAAATATTAGATGGTCGTTCAATATTTATAAAAATTCCAGATAGCGCGGCCATAACACCAGTAAATTCTATTAATGATTTATTTTTATCCCAAAATTCTTTTAACATATAATTAAATTATGTACTTTCTTTCTAAAATTAATAAAGTATACCACTAATGCACACCAAAATTTAGTACTTGATTATTAATTTTTATGTCTGTTAAAAAAGAAAAGATTATGTCTTGATACCTGCCGTCTGGAACATCTGGAACTCCATATATTGATGAAAGATTAATACTATCTACTGTACTGTAATAAATATTTATCTTTGGATTTATAAGATATAACTTCTTATCTGATAAGGGTTTGCTGACCAATATCCTATAAGTTTGTTTGAATTTGTCTCCTTTAATAATATCATGAGAAATTTGTTGCTGTAAGACGACCTCTGGTAACCCCTCACACCCCTTTTAAGTAAGCCGTCATCGTGCTTTCTGGTACTGTGTATAACAACACAAGTATTCATCTAGCCACCATGGTAGAATACATGACGTAATGAGACTAACTGACATTGAAATTAAAGCTAGGAT
>JAPLZH010000008.1 GCA_026395105.1 Candidatus Tayloriibacteriota bacterium | reverse complement strand
GTCCATATATTGTTGTTTTGCGTTAATATCCATGGTTTTACTTATATATTTAGTGTTACAAGCAAATTACCATGGTTTCGGTGTCTTTTTATATGATTGAACCGTCGACCCATAGTGTCATTTTACGTGAGTCGATACGTGTGCTTGCTGTATAGCGCCTACTTGATATAATATTGCCTATGCAATCTCATCAACAATCATACAGAGTATTAGTGATTATATTCACTTTCCTTTTAGTTTTAAATACATTGATTGTCTTTTTATGCCTTGTAGCTTCTGCCTGGTCACATACACCCATGCTCATGTGGTATTTAATTGGACTTTGGTTGATCTCAGCTATAACATTTTCTATTTTTAAAAAGAAAAGTGTACCGATAAATTATAAGAAAGGAGTAATAACTTTATTGATTGTTGTATTTTTCAGTCTTTTGCCCATGGTTTCTTTTTTTGTAATGGGTAGTTTAATGAGATACTATATTCCGAAATGGGAAGCGAAGCATTGTATAAAATATGATCATGAGATCAGCCTAAATCTTAATGCAAAGTGTGATAATGGTGATTCTATTTTTATCTATGAAGATCCTAGTGATATGAGACGTTTATTTGAAGGAGGAATAAAGAATTCACATTATCCATATAGTCTTTTCTACTGATTTTTATATTTACTTAATAGATTAAGTATTGATATTTTGATACAATATTCTCATGCATTATCAAATGAAAATCGCTATAGCCAGTGATCATGCTGGTTTCGAATTAAAGGAACATCTAAAAACCTATTTGAAAAAGAAATACGGAGAGAAAATTCGCGTGGTGGATTTCGGACCGAAGGCTTATGTCGAGGGTGATGATTATCCTGACTATATTAGCCTAGCGGCGCTCGAGGTTTCTAAAGATCCGGCTCATGTGCGAGGAATAGTGATCGGTGGCTCAGGCCAGGGAGAGGCGATGGTCGCGAATAGATATAGGAATGTCCGCGCACTCGTTTATTATGGTAATGATTTGAAAATTATCAGAGTGGCTCGTGAACATAATGATGCAAATGTAATCTCACTCGGTGCTAGATATATGACTTTAAAAGAAGCGGAGAAGGCAGTGGATGCCTGTTTAAATGAACCATTTGGTGGGGAGGAGAGACATGTCCGAAGAATAAAGAAGATAGAATGTTTGCCTTTTACCCAGATTCATCAGACGAGCGCTAGTGTAGATCATACACATAAAGAACCTAAAAAACTTCGTGCAGAATTTCATTATCATAAGAGTGCAAAATAAAGCGAAATAAAATTAAAAAAATGATAGAAATAATCCCGGCTATTTTGCCAAAAGATTTTCATGAATTAGAGGAAAAGATGTCTTTAGTAAAGGGGGCAGTTTCATTTGTGCAAATAGATGTGATGGATAAGACTTTTACGCAGGATGCTACTTGGCCGTATAGAAAACCTGATGATAATTTCCGCGCGATTTTAGCTGAGGAGCGGGGAATGCCTTTCTGGGAGGAAATGGACTTCGAGGCTGATTTAATGATTAAAAAACCGGAAGAGGTGGTGGAGGACTGGATTATGGCAGGAGCGGTGCGCCTCATAATTCACGCTAATTCTACAGAAAATTTAGATGAGCTTATAAAAAACCTATCTGGCAGGGTGGAAATCATTTTAGGTTTAGAGATAGATACGGATATTTCTATTATCGATAAATATATAGAACAAATTCAGGGTGTGCAGTGTATGGGTATCGCTAAGATCGGTTTTCAGGGTCAGCCTTTTGATGAGAGGGTCGTGGAAAAGGTTCGCTTAATTCGCAGTAAATATCCTTCTTTGCCTATCAGTGTGGATGGTGGAGAGGATTTAGAACATGGAAAATTAGTGATGGAAGCGGGGGCTACCCGCTTAGTATGTGGTTCATATATTTACAACAGTCAGAATGTATTTCAGACTATCGAAAAGTTAAAATCTTTATAAAATTCTTTAGAACTTTTTCATAAATATTTTATCTCTCATCTGTATAATAATTCCATTATTAGTGTAATTTTTAAAATTATGCATATTTCAAATGGTGTACAGATGACTTCGAATGATATTGTTTCCATTCTATTTTCAATGGATAAAAGGACGGATACTAGGCTTTTCGAAATACAGAAAAGCCTCGAAGAATTAAGGATTTGCTTTACTGGAATAGATAGAAAAGTTTCTGGAATTTACGAAGAGATGGTCAAACAGGGCGAAATTTCTGAAAGTAGTCAGTTTTTCATAAAAGAAATGCGGGAAATAACCCCAGAAAAAGAGTGCATAGAGAAGTAGATTTGATAGAATGTATACATGATAAATGAAGATCGTGTAACAGAACTTAAAAAGATTTCAAATGAAATCAGGAAGTCTCTCATCTCTGCCTTAGCGGAAGCGGGTTCTGGACATACGGCAGGCGCATTAGATATGGCTGATATTTTTACGGCACTCTATTTTCATTTGCTAAAACATAATCCAAAAGATCCGCTCTGGGCTGATAGAGATAGGCTGGTACTTTCGAATGGTCATATTTGTACAGTACAGTATTCTGCTATGGCTCATGCGGGCTATTTTCCAGTCAGTGAATTAAAAACTTTAAGAAAATTTGGATCCCGTTTACAGGGACACCCTTGGAGGGAGTTTTTGCCAGGTATTGAGACTAGCTCAGGACCACTCGGCTCCGGACTTTCACAGGCAGTCGGAATGGCTATAGCTGGACAAATAGACACTGGGAATAGAAGAGCTATTTCTTCACGACGGCCGGTACAGAAAACTATATACTGCTTAATGAGTGATGGAGAATTAAATGAAGGAAATACTTGGGAAGCAGTAATGCTCGCGGCAAAGGAAAAGCTCGGAAATCTTATAGCCATAATAGATAAAAACGGTATTCAGATAGACGGTTTTACGAAGGATATTATGCCGACCGACTCTATAGCAGATAAATTCCGCTCATTTAACTGGTATGTAGAGGAGGTAGACGGTCATGACATTAAGGCTTTTATAGATTTAGTAGAAAAGATTAAAACGGCTGTAGCAAGTGTGGCTCCGGAGATGAGAAAGCCTGTCGCTATAATCGCTAAAACTATTCCGTCAAAGGGTGTGCCAGAATGGGAAGGAAAATACGAATGGCATGGAAAAGCACCGACTAAAGCAGAAGCGGAGATGGCTATAAAGGGATTAAAATAACGGTAAAAATAAATAAAAGCAAAAGATAAAATAAAAGCAAAAAAATGCACGAAATAATAAATTTAAATGAAAATCTTTTCGAGACGGATGTCGAAAAAGAAACCACTAGAAAAGGAGTGAGTGAAGGGCTTTTGCTCGCAGGGCAGGCTGATCCACGGGTCGTCGTTTTAACTGCTGATTTAGCTGACTCTACCGGAGTCGGAGAATTTAGAAATAAATTTCCAGAGAGGTTTATAGATGTCGGTGTAGCAGAGCAAAATTTAGTGACGGTGGCGAGCGGTCTCGCTTCAGCTGGAAAAATTCCTTTTGCCTCATCTTATGCTGTCTTTAATCCCGGCAGAAACTGGGAGCAGATAAGGACGACTATTTGCTATAATAATCAGCCTGTTAAGATAATCGGTTCTCACGGAGGAGTTACAGTCGGCGCGGATGGTGCATCACATCAAATGCTTGAAGATGTAGCCCTTATGCGAGTTTTACCGAGAATGATAGTTTTATCTCCATGTGATGCTATTGAGACGAAGAAAGCTATAATAGAATCGGCAAAGATAGAAAGTCCTGTATATATTAGGACGGATAGAGATAAGACACCGATCATAACTTCACAAGTCACTCCTTTTGAGATAGGAAAGGCTAGGATTTTCTTTAAACCGAAAGTCGGAATTCGCGCAGATGTCGGAATTATAGCCACTGGTCCGCTACTTTATGAAGCACTTTTAGTAGCAAAAGAACTTTCTGAAAAAGGAAAGAATGTTAAGGTTTTAAATATTTCAACCATTAAGCCTTTAGACAGAGATGCTATTTTGCTTTTAGCTCATGAAGCAAAGGCGCTCGTCACGGTGGAAAATCATCAGATAGCAGGTGGGCTAGGTAGTGCAGTGGCCGAATGTTTAGCTACAGAATATCCAGTGCCAATAGAGTTTATCGGCGTTCATGATGCCTTCGGACAGTCAGGAACTCCAGCGGAACTTATAAAACACTACAGCATGACTAAAAAAGATATAATTCAGGCTGTGAATAAGGTGGTATTGCGTAAAAATTAATTCTTATATATACTTTCCACCGTGAATATATATACAACAAAGCTGGTGAAAATTCTCACGCTCATCTCCAGAGCTAGCTTTTGCGGTATATCTAAATAGTCCATTCGGAAAAGATAAACAAAGACGGAAAGAAGATAAACTGAAAATAAACCTTAAAAGCGAGCTCTGGAGAAAAGCAAAGCTTGCTTTCGTTTTTCCGTGCGGATGTACGGAAAGTCTGATAACGAAGTTAGTTCCTTAAACAAATTAAAACATAGAGGTAGAAAGTATGAGTGAAAATAGTGTATTAAGTAATGTAGCCTTTGCCTGTGACATTTTTGCAAATAAGGCTATGACACGGAAAGCAGATCCGCGAAAAGGAAACGCTGTCGGCTGGCGCTCAAAGGGCGTCGGCGTGGAACCTGAAAAGGTTTACTGGAATCAGGCAAAGTGGGCGTGGCTCACGGAAGCCGAATCCCTGGCCGAGAAAGAAGAACTAGCTACCTTTGAAGTAGGACAGTAGAATTAATGTATTAACAAAATAATTAATTTAATTGTCATATGAAATATCATCATTTGTCTTTTGGAGAGAGGTTT
>JAPLZH010000055.1 GCA_026395105.1 Candidatus Tayloriibacteriota bacterium | reverse complement strand
AGAGGTGCAGAAACTACCTCCATACTAGCCTCTGTACTCCTATCTCTTAAGTGGAATAATCCCAGGAACTGGTTCCAAAAGTTCATGTCTATTTAAGGTTGATAAATATGGAGATTGGGGAGGGTGTGGGTACTTACATTTTAATGAATAATGAAATATGGGAAAGGTAGTTGAAAAATGGCTAATTTATGTCTCTAAATACGTGTACTAGTACTTAGAAAATCCGAATACCAAATATCATTATTCCAGTGCCAAGCGCTGTCCATTCCGCCGAGAACCCAGATTTTATTATTAAATACTATGACACCGTGATCTTCTCGGCCGAGCCATTGACTGTCGTCCGCTGCTTTTGTCCAGTTCACACCATCCGGACTAAACCAAGCATCCCCTTTGCCTTCATTCGTCATAGAATCTAGTCCACTTATTAGCCAAAGATAATTTCCATAATTCACGACTCCCTGCCCCTGCCTTTTGCCCCATGGAGCTAATTCAGAAACGAGCTCCCAGTTAATACCGTCCTCCGATGACCATTCATCACCATATCCGACACCGTTAAAATTCATTCCGCCACATAGCCAAAGCTTTCCGTCCATAATTCCGACATCATGATCCCATCTAGAATGCCAAGGAGCGGAGCTAGTAGCTAGAATCCAGTGCATAGCATCGTCAGAATACCAGACATCGTTATAAGTAATTCTCTTAAAATAATCGACGCCTCCCATCATCCAGAGCTTGCCGTTAAATTCCATAACCTTCTGGCCCTCACGATCTTTATATTCCGGCGTCTTCACGACCTTTGTCCAGTTCACGCCATCAGTGGATTTCCAAATTCCATTTTTATACTCCAGCCCATCATTCGGACTCCATCCTCCTATCATATACAAAGCATTTTTAAAATAGATTATAGAACTAGAGCGAACTGGTGGATAATCGGCGTGTTCTTTAACGCGAGTCCAGTTTAGACCGTCTGAAGTATTCCAAATATCGTTATAGTAAATAGCCTTTTCATAGTCCGGCACGCCCCCGTTTTTAGAATTATCGGAATCTAGCCCGCCAGTCACCCATAATTTATTATCAAAGACGAAAACTGCATGCGAATCACGCTTTTCGAAGCCCTGAGTAGAGGTGGATGTAGAAGTAGAAGTGGGAGTAGAAGCAGAAACAGAGCGAATCCATTTTAAAGATTCGGGAATAATTTTCTCCACCATTTTAGGCGCCGGCACTTTTACCTTCTCATTTTGCAAATTTAAATTTCCAGATTTAGAAAATATAGAAAAAGATAGTGAGGCAAAGAAGAGAATTAGTACGACCACTGTGACTATAAAGAGAATGTCTTGTTTTTTCATTACTCTATAATTTTACTTTTAAGTTTTTTTGCCTCATTAATAAAAAAATCCTGCCAAACTTCGCCATCTATCTTAATTATCATTTTAGGGTAGTCCTTTAATTCTTTAACTTTCATGTATTGTGTTCCGAGCTGAATGGGATCTAAATATGTGTCAAATTTAACCTGAGCATTCTTTATTAAATCGTCGAGAAACCAATCTTTCTCTTTTTGCAAAATAAAATACAGGTCTATGAAATCTCTAGAGCGAGGATTCTGATAGATAGTAAAAATCTTATTTACAGCTATATCCTGCATACTATCTATAGACAGTGATCCTATTTTATTCTTTTTATCGATCCTTGGAAAGGGAAAGAAAGTAAATTCGGTCTTAATCTTATCTCCATCTTCTAGATCAAGGAAAAATAAATTTCTATTAAAGCTGTTTGTATACTCCACTTTTTTTATCCCCATAATGTCCTGCATTTTCTTAAGAATTACTGAAATCGATAAAGGATCAAACTCGTTTTCTGAAAAAAAATCTAAGTCCTCTGAAAGCCTGTGCTTTAGATAAAATTCGGCTAATGCAGTTCCTCCACCTAAATAAAAATTAGAAAAGATGTCTTTTTCACCAGAAAGAAGATTTAATATTTTCTTTTGATTTTCTGATAAGATAGACTGCATTTAATCAATGATTTTACTGTTAAATAATGGTGGCTAGGAATTTTCTTTTTGATGGATCAATGTTAATAACGTTCCAGTATTTCTTTAAATCAGTAATCTTTAGTTTAGAACCATCTAAGCCAAAATTAATAAGCTGTTCTAGCTTCCAAATGACCAGCTTTTCAACATCTTTTTCGAGTTCTTTTGTATCTGTTGACCAGTTCTTCATTGCTACATTTTATCATAGAAAATCGATAAATCCAAATTACTTTTTGGCCAAAATCGGCTACAATACATACATGCCAGCCGATTCAGCAAAATCAGTAAAAGTTCCATCAAACCTGAAAATCGAAGGTTCTTGGAAAACCGCATTATGTGGCGAATTCGCGAAGCCCTATTTTAAAAAGCTTTCTTCTTTCATTAGAAATGAATATTTAGAGCAAAAAGTCTATCCTAAACCGGCGGACATTTTCAGAGCTTTTGACCTCTGCCCTTTTGATAAGGCAAAGGTCGTAATAATCGGCCAGGATCCATATCACGGACCGAAGCAGGCGAACGGCCTTTGCTTTGCCGTTCATGAGACTGTCCCTATTCCGCCGTCTCTTAAAAATATCTTTAAAGAAATAGAGGGAGACCTAGACTACATTCCAGAGCAAAATGGTAACTTATCCAGATGGGCAAAACAGGGTGTATTACTTTTAAATGCCACGCTCACTGTGCGAGCGAACACTCCAGGCTCTCATCAGAAAAGGGGCTGGGAAGAATTTACTGATGCTGTTATAGAAAAGCTTTCGAGAGAAAAGGAAAATTTAGTTTTTATACTTTGGGGAAATTATGCAAAGAAAAAAGGCGCTGTGATAGACCGCTTAAAACATTTCGTTTTAGAGGCTAAGCACCCTTCGCCTTTTTCCGCTTATAATGGCTTCTTCGGCTCAAAACACTTTAGTAAAACAAACGAGTATCTGAAGAAAAACGGACTAAGAGAGATAGACTGGCATTAGAGACCTCGAAAGCTCCCGCCTTTGCATTCGCAGCTTTTGCAGGAGTATTTATTTTAGTTTAGTATTTATTTTAGTTTTAGAAGCTGCATTTATCTGATTCTGTATTTCTGCTGCCACCTCGATGATATTTCTAGCATCTGCAGGCTTCTCTAATTTAAAGCTTTTATTATAATTCTTCAAACTGAAATCCACATTTTCAGACATAGCGGGTGAAATATCACTGCCAGCTATGTTAACAGTTCCGCTAGAACCATATAAATATCCATCAGATCCGACTAATAATTTTAAATTATTTGATGAATACCCTTCTAGAAGCTTTTTGAAACTAGCGTCGTTTAACATTTTCTCTAATTCTCCACTACCATTTTTATTTGCAAAAATCTCATTCAAATCTTTCATTAACTTTACTGAAGCAGGATACATTTTCTTTCCGTCAAAATTTACATATAGGGCTGTTACGCTTTGACCGTCTTTAGTCGTTTCTGGCTTTCTATCTGCTATATTCATTACTCCACCATCGTAGAAATCAGCTATTGCCTTCTTTAACTTTGTATACTGATCATCTGTTAGATTATTTCCTATGTACTGTGAAATACCTTTTAACTGCGCATTAAATGTAGCGAAATCTTTTTCGCTCTGATAATACATCCACTTTCCGATATATTTTGAAATATCGATTCCGGCATACATTTTAGCGTATAAACTTATGACAGAGGGAACTTTATTAATTTTAAAATAAACTGAATCTTTGAAAAGGTAAAATTCTAAATCAAGGTTCATTTTACCGAGTCCAGCGAGCATTGCTCCTGCCTGAGAATTTTCATCTGCTGTTAATTTTGCCTCAGTAGTAATATTTACATATACACTAAGATTATCTTTAACTGTAGCGTCAATCATACCGTTAGATGTCATACTTACGTTCATGGCAGTAATACCCTGAGGGAAACCGGCAGGGCTCATACTAGTCTCAGCTTGCAAAGAATTCAAACCAGTCAAATCAGCAGATCCAGAAGCGGTAAATTCCACACTCTTTATCTTCGAGTCCTTAATATCATCCATCATTTTGCTGACGACAGTACCGACAGTGACCTTTCCAGACTGACTTTTAACATACACCCAGTTAGCTCCGTAAGCTATACCACCGAGTACTATTATCACCACTATGACTGTGATAATCATTTTTAAAACATGACCTTCGGGCTTTGGACTCTGAATAGGAGTCTCTACTGTTGACCGAACTGAAGTTTGCGTATTTATCTCATCCATATAATATAATTAAATTAATAAATTTTATCTATCTATTTTAACATTTTGCAAAGTATTTTGACAATAAATATATGGAAAACAAATTTATGATAAAAGCCTTTAATTTGCTATATATTTTTTATTTATGCTTATAGAAATATATCCGAACAGTATAAAGAGAAAACCGAGTATAACGAGAGAAACTGGCCATCCCATAGAGTGACCGAAATACTCGCTCGTAATATATGAGACATGGGCGAGAAGGAATAGAGTGCTAATAATCAAAACTCCTCCATTTTTCAAATATACTGACAGGAATAGACCTCCGATTACAAAAAGGAAATAAAGTATTTGCCATGTAATAGAATCAAAAACTTGGGAGAAAGCAGTTCCGAGAAAAGCTATTATTCCAATGAAATTAAGAATCCAAATGAGTTTTTTACTCCACTTATCGCGAAAGGCATAACAGAGTAGGATATAGCTTACGCCCATCGCCATAGTTAAATATTTGTATATATCTAATATTCTAAAACTCGAATCGGATGTTTCACCGATAAGTGCACTGACTGTGAGATAGACGAGGGCCGTTCCATTAGCTATTGCAAAAAAGGTCAAAACAGTACTTTTATGCACCGCATTTAATAATAGATAAAAGGCAAAGATAACACCGAATGTGATTACGACAATCCACGGATGGTACGCGCCAGTACTTAGCTCTACGAGAGTTACTACTGCCCCTCCTGGAATTAACAAACCACCTATAAAATGAAAAGTTGCCCCGAGGTTTTTATCTGCTTTACTATTAATTATAATCGATCCACTAGCTGTAATCAGAAGTCCGAGTCCGAGTGTAACTAAAATGCGCCAGAAAGATCCTAAGCTTCCCCAAATCTGATGAACAAAGATAGAAATACCTATAATCACTATCACGGCCCCTAAAACATATAGCACCTTCGTTACTGAAAAAAGTGTCTCCTTTCCCTCTGTATTTTCGCTCTGTACTACAGTCGGAAAATTCAGGTGGCTCATCAGTTCTTCCCGGCTTATATCCCCAGCCTTTATTCTAGTCGAAAGTTCATTTAATAATTCCTCTTTATTCATAAAATATTATTTAATTAATTCCTGCCCGGTAATACCCAGCCTAGGAATTGAAAATTATTTTGATAATAATATCCATTAATATTATTCAAAAGATTCATCTTTTTTTGACTGTTCCCTTTCATAAGATAGTAACCGAAAGATGAGGAATGGCTACCAAAGATAAAGAAGGAATCCCCTCCGCTATCATAATGACCTGAGATTGTGGCGTCATCAGGTGATATTATAAAATTATTTAGAGTTAATTCCTTTGCCTCTTTAAACGTTATCTCCCTGCTTACATTATTTTTAGTATCATGCAAAAAGATTCGGTCAGTATATTTCCCCTTATTAGGATCTCCAAGATTTTCTACTAGCTTATTATCCATAACTGAATAGTGCTTTTACATATAATCATTACAGGAAGAATATGAATAGGGGTATGAACTATCACCACATGATGTGTATATAAAATCATATTTCGTAGAAAGGAATATTGATGGTAGATATACACTTAAGGCTACTATAATGACAAGTATTATCGGCAGTGCGAATGCGAGTAAAATTACAAAGTTTTTCTTCAAAAAATCTTTCATATTATTTTATTTATTCATTAGTAGTAGGCACTGCAGGAACAGGATCCTCTGATGGTATCACCGCGGGTTCAGGAGTTTTTTCTGGTGTAATCACTGGCGCAGGTGTAGATGATACCGACTCTGGCGTATTAACTGGAGTTATCACGGGTACTACTTCCGGAGTCGAAGACGCTGTAGTTGGTGTAGTAGAAGTCGCGACCGGCTCTATGATAGGGAGTGTAGTCGTGGACATAATCTGTGTAGAAGTGGTGACGACTGAAGTTGCCTGTACTGGGGTGCTAATAGACTGTATAACATTTGCAGTGTTAATTGTGGCATTTGTTCTAACATTCGTGGCTGTAGAGGTAGCTTGGTTAGAGCATGATCCGGCTGTATTTATCATTTGTCCATTAGTGATGCGTACACAGTAAGATAATCCCGTCGCTGTGTCCTTCATCTCAATACCGTTTGAAATGGTCGCGGTTCCTGCATTAATAGTTTCAGTACTAATAGACTTAGCCTGTATGGAGTCAAAGACCGCGAGTACGGCTGTCACCTTCTCCATCGTCCACTCCTTTATCTTTAAAAGATTAGCGTCTATTATCTCTGAAATCTTAATCATCATTTCTGAACTGGTGCTTAAGAGAGTCATGGCCTGAAAAGAATTCTGTAAAGAATTAATCTGTTCACTAATACCAGCCACTTTATTCACCGTCTTATTAAAACAGTTTACATCTGAAGTGCAAATGTCCCCGGCTAATGCTAAGTTACCATTCTCATCTAGATTAAACATTTCTTTGCCATTCTGATTCTTCCAGATCATGGCCTGTGAAGTAGAGGCGGGTGATGCTTCTAAGAGTCTGAAATCATTTGCAAAGACTAAGTCTCCTGTATTTAGTGTCTGTGAATATAGTGATGCCCAGCGATTACCTGATGCGCCGAGTGAATATGTATTATCTGTGCCGGGTAGTACATGGCCGAGTAGTGTGCTAGTACCGACGACGGTGAGCGTGGTGCTAGGGGTGGTGGTACCGATGCCGACGTTCGTACTTGTCGCAATAGTGAGCACTGCTGTGCTGCTGACTCCGAGGGACAAAGGCCTCTCGTTGCCCGCTCCGTTGTTAAAGGTATCCAAGAAGTAGCTTCTATTCGTTGAATCATAACGGAGGTTTATACCATGCCTATCAGATACGGATTGATATCGGCCAACTAGATTGAACGACTTTGATGTATCGGCATAAGGGTTATAACCATTTCTAACCGAGATGCCGGCGACCGAACCAACGGAATTGGAAAGGTAGGCCCCGCTCAGATATAAATTGTTGGTAGAATGAGAGAAGAAATTGGCATCTGACGTGAAAGTTGAGTATCTGCCGACGATAGACGCGGCGTACTGATTCGCGTCTAATCTGGCAAATGTGTCATAAGTCGAATTATAAGAACGGATATTGCCGACCACATCCAAAGGATATTGAGGTGTTGCTGTCCCGATGCC
>JAPLZH010000006.1 GCA_026395105.1 Candidatus Tayloriibacteriota bacterium | reverse complement strand
TGCAGATCCTGCGCTATACATTTTCTCAATACAAAACCTCTCTCCAAAAGACAAATGATGATATTTCATATGACAATTAAATTAATTATTTTGTTAATACATTAATTCTACTGTCCTACTTCAAAGGTAGCTAGTTCATAGACGTTTCTTTTATTTCTCTTACACAGATTTTACCTCATGCTATTAGGCTATCTTCGCCGGATGCCGAAATAATCGCCCTTATTAAACCCCAGTTCGAACTGGATTCGAAATCTTTGAATAGAAACGGCATTGTTACTGAAAAAAGCCTTCGCACGAAAGCCTTAGAAAAGATAAAAGCTGAAGCGGAAAAGTTAGGCCTAAAAATCGCCGGAGAAACTACTTCGCCTATAACAGGCGGGTCGGGGAATATTGAATTTCTCATTTACCTCAAAAAGTGAGAGAAGTTAGTACCTTTATGTATACAGTATATCCTATCATATGAAAAAAGTCAAAAAAAAGAGCATTAGCAAACTCATTTATATGTCATGTCAATACAATACAGGCTTGCATAACTGTCAAATAACTGATAATATATTCACATGTTCGTTGACAACTTTTAATAAAAAAACGCATGAATAAAAATGTTTCAAATGTTTCAAATGTTTCAAACGGTTCGCATAGCGTAGTCAGAAATATCGTAAAGGTTTTCTCACTAGGCTTTAAGGCAGCGCCAGTGAATATGTTTTTGCTCGTACTTGTTTCACTCATCATGGGTGCATGGACAATTCTCGGTGCAAAAGCATTCAGTTTGTTTATCGATGCCATCGTAGGCTTCATCAAAAGCGGAAGTTCGAGTGAAGTATGGTATACGTTGTTTCTATACATCGCTATCATCATCACACCGAATTTCCTCGACATAGCACACCGATTCCTAGACTGGAAATTCTATCTCAGGTTTCAAACCTATGTGGAATTTTTCATTTTAGGAAAAAGGGCAAACTTTGATGTGGCTCATTACGAGAGTAGTGAGTTTCTAGATAAGCTAAGGCATGCTTTTAATCAAGGCACTAGTCCCCTAAAAAACATCTCAGATAGAATGATCTGGGTTTTCAGATATGGGGCGACAGCTGTAGTCGGTTCACTAGCCGTTCTTTTGATCGACTGGAGGGTCTTTTGCATAATATTCATTCTGGCTATTCCACAGTTCATCGTCGAATTAAAGGCTAATAAAACTTTATGGAATATCAGTATGAGTAATAGCAAAGAGAAAAGAGTGTACGATCATCTAAACGGATTCTTCTTTAATCGATTTAGCTTCATTGGGGCAAAGCTTTTCGGCATTCATTGGAATTTTATTGGGAGGATTAAAAAACTCTTAACTGATTTTAATGAACAGCAAATACCTGTGGAGAAAAAGCGAGCGCTAATATCCATAGCCACAGAAGCCCTATCTGCTGTCGGTATCTTTGCAGGTATGGCGCTAATAGTGCAGAAGGCGCTTTCGGGCGAAGTGAATGTGGGCTCCATAGTCTTCGTCTTCTCTGCGGCAAGTAGTGCCAAAGATCAGATGGGAAACCTCTTTATGCAAATATCGAGGATTTCCAGCGACAGTCTTTACACCGAAGACATCTTTAAAGTGATCGACACTGAGCCTGTGGTTAAGGAATCGAAGACAGCGAAAGAGATTTCTCTGGATTCGGCTCCGATCATAGAGTTTAGAGGAGTCAGCTTCAAATATCCGGGCACAGAAGAATTCGCAGTGAGGGACATTTCCTTCATTATGCAGCCTGGAGATAAAATCGGCCTAGTGGGGCACAATGGCTCCGGTAAATCCACCCTAGTCAGACTTCTCCTTCGCTTCCATGATCCTACAGAGGGTCAGATTCTAATAAACGGAATGGATCTTCGCGAAATAAAACGGGATAGCTGGTGGGAGGGTCTCGGAGTATTGCTCCAGGATTTCTCTAACTTTGTTTCACTGTCGCGGAGACTGTGGCTGTGAGTAGGATCGAAAAGCCGGTGGACAGGGGAATGGTAAATCAGGCTATAGAGATGTCAGCATTACGGGGCCTCATAAAAAGCTGGCCGAAGGGAATAGATGAACAGCTAGGAACGGAGTTCGGTGGTAGAGAATTGTCTAAAGGTGAAAGGCAAAAGGCCGCGGTGGCCAGAGTCTTCTACCGAAACGCTCCCCTTACCATCCTAGATGAGCCGACAGCCGCTGTGGATTCAGATTCAGTTATGACGATATTCGAGGCCGTCGAGAGAATGTCCGCGGATAAGTCAGCCGTTCTCATTTTCCACAACTTCGCGACCATCAGGCGTGCGACGCGCGTCCTCGTTCTCGAGGGTGGAAAACTCATAGAGTCCGGTACACATGACGAGCTTATGCAAAAAGGCGGTGCTTACGCTCGATCATTTAGAACACAGGCCGAACAGTTCAGTTAAGTATAAAGGAACTCTTTCGCACACGCGGGAGAGTTCCTTTTTTATTTGATTATAAATTAATAGCCAAGTATACTTTCATTATGGAAAATTTAGAAAATAAAATAGAAAAAATGCCTTTGCTTAAAGTTAGTTTCGAATTACCGACAGCGGAACGGGAAGGAAATACACTTTTTAATTTCCTTGGTAAAGGAGAAGGATCGTTCCCAGCATGGAGTGAGGGTATTTATAGGAATCATCCTAAATTAAAGGAAATGGTAGAAGGTACAGAAGGTGAGGATGAATTTCGAAAAAAGTGTATAGAATATGCAGTAGAATACCTAGAAGAAAATAAAGGAGCTATAGAAGAGAGTAGAGCAAATTTAGAAAAGGTGTGGCAGGAAGGGGGTGGCACTAAATTCCTCGAGGAAATAGTCAAAGATTTTGAGACAGATTTTCCTGAAAATCAGGATAAAATCACTGGGATCATCTCTATTAATCCCGTAAATCCTAGATATTTAAGGCACTGGACATTCGGAGTTAATTATTTAAGGAGTTTAGAAGATAGAATAGGAATATCCGTCCACGAAATAATTCATTTTTTATATTTTAAAAAATGGTCAGAAGTATTTCCTGGGTATGATATGAAAAAATATGAAAGTCCTAATCCAGAGTGGGCACTTAGCGAAATCCTCGATGTGGTCATTATGAAAAATAATTCAGTGATTCGCGGATTAATAGGGAATTATAAACCAAATGTTTATAAGTTCTGGCAGGATATTAAAGTAGATGATAAAACCCTTATAGAATTATTCGAAGGAATATACATGGAGCATGAAGAAGGAAAGATAAATTTTGAGGAATTTTTAAAGAGATCTTGGGCAGAATATAATGCAAAGAAAGACATTGTAGAAGGCCAGATGGCAATGAAAAAAGCGTAGATAATAATAGATAAACGACTAATATTTCACCACTGTCAATAGCGAAAAAAATCTAGAAATTTGGTATAATACAGCATATGACAAAGGAAAAGAAAGATTCATATGGAGCAGACCAAATACAGGTCCTGGAAGGTTTGGAGCCGGTCAGAAGGCGTCCCGGAATGTATATCGGAACGACTGGTCCTGACGGTTTGCATCATCTGATCTGGGAAATTTTCGATAACTCACGTGACGAAGCGATGGGCGGCTTTGCTAATGATATAGAGGTAGCCCTTCTACCGAATAATCGCGTTAGAGTAGTAGATAATGGCCGAGGAATTCCAGTGGACATTCATAAGCAAACTAAAGTTTCAGCACTCGAAACTATCATGACCGTCCTCCACGCTGGAGGAAAATTCGGCGGAGAGGGATATAAAGTCTCTGGAGGATTACACGGAGTGGGAGCATCAGTCGTGAACGCTCTTTCTATTTTCTGCGAAGTTTTAGTTCATAAGGATGGTGGAATTTACGCGCAGGAATATTCACAGGGAAAAAAGAAGGCAAATGTTAAGAAAATCGGAAGCACTAAGGCAAATGGAACTATAGTCTCTTTTGAACCTGATAAAGAAATCTTTAAAGAAGGAGTAGAGTTTGATTTTAACCGCGTAGTAAATCATCTTCGTCAGCAGGCATATCTAGTCCCTGCACTTCGAATTACAATAATAGATGCTCGCGCTTGGAATGGAAAGATAGATATAGAAAGTGATTTTTACCTTCGAGATCTTCATCCAGGCGCTCCATCATACACTTTCTTCTTTGAAGGAGGTTTATCTTCGCTCGTTAAATTCAGTAATAATCTTTTCAAGCCTCTGCACAGAAGTATTTTCTATGTAGATAAACCAGCAGAAGGAGTGGAGTCAGTGGAGGTCGCCCTTCAGTATGTAGATGATATTTCATCTAGAATTCTCGGATTTGCAAATAACATCTTTAATCCAGAAGGCGGAACACATATAACTGGTTTTAAAACCACACTAACTAGAACTCTAAATAACTATTCAAAGAAAAATAACCTTACGAAAGACGGAGAGGATAACTTTACAGGTGATGACGTACTCGAAGGTCTTACGGCTGTCGTTTCAGTTAAGCTCCGTGAAATCCAGTTCGAAGGTCAGACTAAGGCAAAGCTCGGATCAGTAGAAGCGCAGGGCGCAGTCACTACAGTTTTCGGTGACGCTTTCAGTGCATTCTTAGAAGAGAATCCAGAAGAGGCTAGAGCTATCATTGGAAAAGCAATACTCGCCATGAAGGCCAGAAAGGCGGCGAAAGCAGCGAAGGATTCAGTGCTCCGAAAGGGAGTTCTCGAAGGTATGACGCTTCCGGGAAAGCTCGCTGACTGTCAGACCCGCGATGCATCAGAATCAGAACTCTTCATAGTGGAGGGAGATTCTGCAGGAGGTACAGCTAAGACAGGACGAGATCGAAAAACTCAGGCCGTTTTGCCACTTCGAGGAAAAATCCTAAACATAGAAAGAGCTCGCCTAGACAGAATGCTTTCTTCAGAGCAAATTAAAAACTTAGTTTTAGCACTCGGTACTGCTATCGGCGATACTTTTGACATCAGTAAACTCAGATATCATAAAATTATTATAGCGACAGATGCCGACGTGGACGGAGCACATATTCGTACATTACTTCTAACTTTGTTCTACAGATATTTCAGACCTTTACTCGACGGCGGATTTATTTACATTGCCCAGTCACCTCTATTTAAAGTTAAAAGAGGCAAAGAGATTATGTATTTCTTAACCGAAGAGGAGCTTCATAAAAAGCTAGGAAAAAATCTAGGAGGAAAAGGTGTAGAGGAAATACTAAATGCTACAGATGAAGAATCCAGAGGGGAAATGCTAGAGGCCGCGGATGCCGATGCTGATGCGGACGTGAGTGCAGGTGAAGAGGGTGAAGAAGTGTCATCAAAGAAATCGAATAAATTACATATTCAGAGATATAAAGGTCTCGGAGAGATGAATGCGGAAGAGCTATGGGAAACCACAATGGACCCAGCTAGAAGGGTAATGAAGCAGGTGAATGTAGAGGACGGCCAGGAATCTGATAAAGTTTTCGACATGCTAATGGGTGATGATGTACCTGCTCGAAAGCACTTTATACAGTCAAATGCAAAGCTAGCGACTATCGATATTTAAAATTAACGACTGTTTGGTAACCCCTCACACCCCTTTTAAGTAAGACGTCATCGTGCCCTGTTGTTTGTATGACATTAAGACAGACAGAAGTATAGCTAAGGTCTCAGCAGTCTTCTCTCTGAATGAACCGAATGATATTTTCCTCTTAAGTACAAG
>JAPLZH010000040.1 GCA_026395105.1 Candidatus Tayloriibacteriota bacterium | reverse complement strand
CTTAGGCGTTCGTTTCTTCCGTAGTTCGGCCGACTTGGTTCCTTGAGCCTTGGGCTCTTGAAACCTTGTCCGCCTTTGGCCCGAATAGGGACAAAGACAGGTGCACACCAAAGCTTCGGCTAGGGTGTGCACTTTTTATTTCTTTAAAAATAGATTTCCTTCCTCCTCTGTAAGTATTTCTTTGATAAGCAAAAGACTAATAGCTACTGAAGCACGGGAGGGGGAAAGGGTGGAGTCTCTGATAATTTCGTCTTTTTTGGATGTTAATTTGGCCGACTTAATTATTAGGAGTTCATCTGGTGATAAATCTTCATATTCTTCGACGTCATCGGAGTATTTAAACTTTTCAGTTTCGCTGATGTATGTGTCTAATCCGAGCAGTGCAATAATGTCCCCCGAATTCCGAATAGGATTTGCACAGACTGATAAAAGCAAATGAGGACCGGCGGACAGGTGTGAAAAGACAGACCCAGGAACGGCACCTACATCACGAAAATAATTCGTGGCGAATTTAGTGGTGATAAGAGAGCCTGATTTTTCTTTTGCCTCTATAACTATAGAAAGATGAGAAGTTCCGGCCATTAGACGATTTCTCTGCGGAAACATGTACGGTTCGGCTCGCCGTTCTGGCGAAAATTCAGAAAACAATGCCCCTCCTGCATCTAAAATGTCCTCAGCTAAACGTAAACTATGTTTAGGGTAAAGAATATTATGATTTAAACCAGAGCCTGGAAAAGCTATAGTCTTCAAACCAAATTCTAAAGCGCATTTATGAGCTAGGCTGTCTATGCCAATAGCTAAGCCAGATACTATAACTATAGGTAGCCCCCGTAGTCCCTCTAAAAGCATACGACAAACCTCTTTACCATAAGGAGACGGCGCACGCGAACCCACTATACATACGTATTTATAATCCATAGGCGGTCTAACGCCTCTCATCCATAAAGACTCGGGCATCTCTTCCTTCGGAATATTCATTAAGAGCCCTGGGAATTCCGCAGGCTGAATTTTCCGCATTAAATTTTCATCATCATTAATAATGGTCATATTTTATCTATTTGCTATACTATAATTATATAGATCGGTGATAAAGAACTTATAAAAAAGTTCTAAAGAAAAGATAAAATTTTTATTAAAATTTCATAAATATATGTTGGATATTAAATTCATACGGGAAAATAAGGATCTTATAGACCTAGCGGCTAAGAAAAAGAGTATTGATTTTAACGTATCCGAGCTAATATCAGCCGATGATAAGAGAAGAGAACTCACGAGCTCTATAGAAAAGAAGCGCGCAGAGCAAAATGCAGTGAGTCAGAAAATAGTTCAGGCTGGCACACCCGAAGAAAAAGAAGGAATGCTCACCTCTATGAAAGCCGTAAAGGAAAGTATGCAAAAGGAGGATGCCGAGTTACAGAAAGTAATGAAAGAATGGCAGGGCTTAATGATTCGCGTGCCAAATATTCCTGATATTTCTGTTCCTGATGGCAAAAGTGATAAAGAAAATAGAGAGATACGGAACTGGGGAGAGATTCCGAAATTCGACTTCACTCCACTAGATCACGTAGTACTCATGGAGAAGAACGACATGGTGGATTTTGAGCGTGGTACTAAAATCGCCGGTTTCAGAGGATATGTCTTAAAAAATGATGCGGTCTTACTAGACATGGCCCTTTGGCAGTATGCACTAGAATTTTTTACAAAGAGAGGCTTTTCTCCAATGATAGTTCCGTCCCTCGTTAAAAGAGAAGCTTTAGTCGGAACAGGATACATTCCAGCCGGCGAAGATGATATTTATAAAACTCAGGACGATCTTTATCTAGCGGGCACAGGTGAAGTGGCTGCAATGATGTATTATTACGACGAAATCCTCGATAAAAAATCTTTGCCTAGAAAATTCATGGCTTTTTCTCCATGTTTCAGAAGGGAAATCGGAAGCCATGGAAAAGATGTAAAAGGAATTTACCGAGTTCATGAATTTACAAAGTTCGAACAGCTAGTTCTCTGTGAAGCCAGTCATGAACAGAGTGTAGCCTTCCACGAAGAGATTACGAAGAACGCTGAGGAATTTTTGCAAAGTTTAAATATCCCGTATCATGTAGTCGTAAACTGTGGTGGAGACCTCGGGCAGGCACAGGTGAAGAAGTATGACATTGAGGCCTGGACGCCTTCGAAAAACGGATATGGCGAGACTCATTCATCCTCATATTTCCATGATTTTCAAGCACGCCGTCTAAATATTCGCTATAAAGATGATGATGGAAAGATGAAATTCGTTCATTCTCTTAATAACACAGCCTCAGCCACTCCGCGCTTCCTCATACCGGTCGTCGAAAATTATCAGCAGGCAGACGGCACTATAAAAGTCCCTGAAGTTCTTAAAAAATATATCGGCAAAGATGTTTTAGGTAAAGCAAATGTTTAAATGCCAAGAAGCTTAGTTTCAAATTCTTATGCAAAAAGAAAAAGAAGGATCGCTATAATTAAAGCGGTTTCTCTCTGCATTTTTTGCATTTTATGTGTGGCCGGGGCTATTTATCTGACACATCTAGAGATTTTCGGCATTGATGGAGTGACTGTCGGCGGAACTAAAATCACAGATTCAGAAAAGATAAAAAAGGTGATTTCAGAGGCGCTCTATGGCTCATACGCACTAGTAGTTCCAAAATCATTTACATTAGTCTATCCGAAAATGCAGATAAAAAAGTCTATTATAGACTCGAATGTCGCCATAAAAGATGTGGATATTAGCCTTTCGCCGAATAATCAGTCGAAGGGCTATATAATAAATGCAAATATTACAGAGGAAGAACCCTTTGCTTTATGGTGTGATGGAAAGATTACGACAGACGAGGAAAAAGTAGAAGAAAATGTTCAAAACGATAATGCGACAAACACCGTTATTACAGTATCAAATGATTTTAAGAATGTTTCATGCTTTTATGTTAATAAAAGTGGTTTGGTTTTCTCAGAGGCACCAGTTTTTTCTAATTCAGTATTTTTAATCATAAATGGCCCGATTTCCTTTGCCTCGACTACCGTAGAAACTCCTATAGGGCAAAGAATACCAGTCGCAGAAAAAATCGTAGATTTTGATAATTTTGTAAAATCTATAAAAAATAATGGGATCACTGTTAAGGACATCTCATATGACGCAGAAGGCGTATATGTATTTCACTCTGTATATAAAAACAATGTCTTTTATATCTTAATGGATGACAGAACTGATTTTACAAAAGCCCTTTCGAATTTCGTCGCTACTCTTAAAGAGTATGGAATGAGTGCGGGCTTAACACCACTATTAGCAAAAAAACTTGAATACGTGGATATACGCTTCGGTAAAAATATTATATTTAAATGGCAGGAAACCTCAAAAGACCTTAAGAAAATTTGAATAAAAGCGAATTCTTTGATACATTTCTAGTATGTCTATATTTAAAAATTTTTTAATGAAGCAAATGGTCAAAAAACAGCTAAAGGGCATGCCGCCTGCTGAACAAGACCGAATAATAAAGTTAGTTGAGGAAAATCCAGATATTTTCACTAAAATCGCTGAAGAAACTCAGGCAAAGGTAAAGCAGGGAAAAGGGCAGATGGAGGCGAGCATTGAGGTTATGAAAAAGTATCAGACGGAGCTCAGGAAAATCATGGGGCAGTAGACTTTTCCGACTTATATACATGTCTTTTCTTTTTAGGCCATGTTATTATAATGGCATATTTATGATTTTCGGAGTACAAAATTTTTAGCTCATGGAATCGAAGAAAAAGAAAATTTTAGTTCTGGAAGATGAAAAGCCATTAGCTAGGGCGCTAGAGCTTAAGCTGGTCCATGAAGGTTTTGAAGTTATAACTTCTTCTAACGGTGAAGGGGTGATTTCTCTTATAGAAAAAAATAATTTTTCACTTATTATCTGTGATATGCTCATGCCGAAATTCGACGGCTTTCAGGTATTACAAACACTAAGTGATAAAAAGCTTAAAATTCCGGTAATAGTTTTAACTAATCTAAGTCAGTCCGAAGATGAAAAGCGGGTACGTGCACTCGGTGCTTCTGATTTTTACATTAAATCTGATACACCGATTACTACTGTTGTCGAAAGGATTAAGCAAATATTAGAGACCACTTAATATAAATAAGATATGAAATTTGATCAAGATATAATACTAAAAACTTTACTCGAAGGGAATTATATTACACAAGGAGATGTAGAGAAGGCAAAAATCTACACCGAGGAACATAGAGGCTCCCTTATAGAATATTTGCTTATGGAAGGAGTCACGAGCACTGATATTATCGGGCAGGCTATAGCAGAATCCTTCAAACTTCCTTATTCAAATATTTCTGCTAATTTACCACCGAAGGAACAAATCCTTTTAATTCCGGAAGATTTAGCAAAAAAGCTTCGCGCTATAGTTTTTAGTCAAAATGATTCAGAAGTAGTTATAGCTACTGATAATCCGGAAAATTTTGATTTGAAAAAGGATATAGCTACTCTATTTCCAAATAAAGAAATTAAGATTACCTTTTCACTTCCGGACGAAATAGACTCAGTTTTCGTGGCCTATCAGAAGGGCCTAAAAACGAAATTTTCTAAAATCATAGAATCGAAGAAAAGAATAGCTCCAGAAATACTAGATCAAATTTTCGAAGACGCTTTGCTTTTAAAAACCTCAGATATTCACTGTGAACCAGAGGAGGATAAGGTGGTTATAAGATTTCGAATAGACGGGATTCTTCATGATGCGGGTGAATTACCAAAGGAATATTATGAGAATATTGTGAACCGCCTTAAGGTCCAGGCGAAGCTTCGAATAGACGAACACTTTAGCGCCCAGGATGGTGCTATTCGACATGTTTCTAAAAATTCTGCACATCCAGTAGATTTACGAGTTTCTATAGTCCCTACCCTAGACGGTGAAAAGGTGGCTATTAGAGTGCTCTCTTCATACGTACGTGATTTGACACTTAGTGACATCGGTCTTTCGAAGGATTTACAGGAACAGATAGAGAAGAGTGCAAAAAAACCATTCGGAATGATTCTCGTCACTGGTCCCACAGGTTCCGGAAAAACGACCACTCTTTACTCTATTATTAAAACTATAAATACTAAAAAGACGAACATTACCACCATCGAAGATCCTGTGGAGTATAAAATAGAAGGGGTGAATCAGATTCAGGTAAATACTCAGACTAATTTAACTTTTGCAAAAGGACTACGCGCTATCACTCGACAGGACCCTAACACTATCTTCGTCGGAGAAATCAGAGACCTCGAAACTGCTGATATAGCGGTAAATGCAGCACTTACTGGACACCTTTTGCTCTCTACTTTCCATGCGAATAACGCCTCAGCTTCCATTCCGAGATTTATAGATATGGGAATAGAGCCATTCCTCGTCGGTTCTACTATAGAATTAATCATTGCGCAGAGACTTATTCGTAAGATTTGTGATTCATGTAAAGTTAGTAATGAAATGACTAAGGCAAAAATAGATAAATTCGGTCCTGAAGTCAGTAAATATTTCACTGGAAAGTCCTTTACTTTTTATAAAGGCAAAGGTTGCGAATCATGTTCTCATACAGGTTATCGTGGGCGCATTGGCGTTTTTGAATTCATAAATACTTCGCCGGAGCTTCAGGATTTAATCGGTAAAAGTCCGTCTACTAAAGATGTGCTGACTGTAGCTAGAACACAGGGATTTAAGTCAATGTTCGAAGACGGAGTAGATAAAGTTAAAGACGGAATCACTACCTTAGAAGAACTAATTCGTGTCGTAATACCACAATAATCTTTATATATACATGAGAAAAATCGTAACCCCTCACACCCCTTTTAAGTAAGCCGTCATCGTGCTTTCTGGTACTGTGTATAACAACACAAGTATTCATCTAGCCACCATGGTAGAATACATGACGTAATGAGACTAACTGACATTGAAATTAAAGCTAGGA
>JAPLZH010000061.1 GCA_026395105.1 Candidatus Tayloriibacteriota bacterium | reverse complement strand
GTACCGTTACTCAAGAAGATTTAGATGAAATCCATTCCTTCTTGAATGACCGACCTAGGGAGTGTATTGAGTTTAGGACAGCAACAGAGTATTATTCATTATTAAGTTCGAGTGTCCTACTTGAGGGGTAGCTAGAGGGTGTGCTTCAACCATTAACTTTGTGATGTAAAGCCCTAATCCGGATCCTTCAGGTTCTTTTTCGATCGCATTATCTGCTCTGTAAAACTTTTCAAAGATTTTATCCTTCTGTCCATTTGGTATGCCGATTCCACTATCTTTTACCTTAAAAATTACCTCACTACCTTTATGATCAAAGTCTATTTCTACTACTCCTTTTTCCTTAGAGTATTTTATGGCATTGGTAATTAAATTATTAAAGACCTGTCGCATTTTATCTCCATCAATATTTATAATAAATTCTTTAGGCATACTCTCACACTTTGTAATATATATTTCTTTATCTTTAGCAAATGGCTGAATATCTAGTAAAACATGGTCGAGCACAGACATGATATTAGTCTTTTTCTTTAATATTTTAAATTTACGGCCACTTTCTATATTTGAGATATCTAGTAGATTATTCACTAATTTTATCATTCTTTCATTATTATAATAAATATTCTGTATATATTCTTTCTGTTTTTCTTTTGATCTCTCTATTTTTTTATTTAGTAAAAGATTAGTCATCCATTTTATTCCAGTTAGAGGAGTCTTTAGCTGATGTGAGGCTACGGAAATAAATTCCGACTTTATATTATCAATCTCTTTCTTACTATATAAAATAGCGATGGAGTCGGAAATGGTTTTTAATAAATGTATTTCTTCTGTTTTCCAATCCCTTTTATCATTAATAATATCTAAACCTAAAAAGCCTAATCTACGGTTACCTATATACATCGGCAAAAGTAAAATGGATTTAATTCCCTGTGGTTCTAAAATGTCACGGAGATCTTTAGGCATTTTAGAGACATCGTCAGATTTAAGCATTCCATATTCTTTAAATGCTTTTAAAAAAGATGGCATAGAACTATATGAAATATTCTGAAGATTATTAATTTCTGGATTAACTCCACCTGCACACCACTCATAAACATTACTAGTAGACTTACCATCCATACTATCCTTAAAAATATAAGACCTGCCAGCCTTTGTGAATATAGCCAGTTTTTTCAAAGCATCATTCATTAAGCTCTCAAAATCAGTACTCTGATTAAGTTCGACAGATATTTCAGATAAAAATCTCTGCTGTTCTAAATTCTGATTAATTTCATCTTCGAGCATTTTTTGATTCGTAATATCACGGCTTATGCCCAGAATACCGATTTTTTCATTATCTGGTCCGTAATATGGAGTCTTAAGCGTATCTATCAGAATCTTTTTACCATTCGGATACGTTATCCATTCCTCATTATGACGAGATTTATTTAGTTTAAGCATCAGCTTATCATGTCCTCTAAAAGCATCTGCCACATCTTTGCTAAAAAAAACATAATCATTACTTCCGATTATCTTTTCTTTTGGAAGCCCGACGAATTCTGCGAAGGCAGTGTTACACCCTAGGTACACTCCATCTAAATCTTTATAAAAAATAATGTCTGGAGTAGAATCGAGCAGTGATTTAATTAAAGCGGAATTGCGTATGATTTTATCTTCGCTTCTTTTTTGCAAAGTAATATCCTGCACAGTACCACTCTGACCGACTATCTGACCCTTTGGATTTCTTATAACCTCCCCCTTACCTACAACCCATTTTTCACCGTTACTAGTATCAGATAAACTTAGTCGCACTTCATACGGAGTACCCTTCTTAATGGCTTTTTGCACCGCAGAATCGAGTATTTTTCTACTTTCTAAACTATAGAGTTTTAAATGCTCTTTGTAATTCGGTGCTGGTAGACGACTATCCAGAACATATATATTATACAGCTCTTTAGACCAAATTATTTTATCTTCTATAGAATCCCAGGACCAGCTTCCCACTTTTGCTATCTCCTGCGCCCGATTCATCTGTCTATATAGAATATTTAATTCAGATTCAGTCACTCTTTCTGTTTTTTTCATAATCATTTTAATCTTAGTTTTTTAAATTTAATGCCCCTCGCTTTGCCATTCTTTAATAGCTTGGCTCGGATAGATGAGCTGGAGGATGTTTAGGGTTAAATTATCACGAACCCAGAAGAGGGCACCTAGTTCAAAGACTAAGATGAGGACTATTATGACAGAGACACGGAAGAAACGGGCCATAAGGAAGCCGATGGCCATCATACCTACGTCACAGACTGAGTTTAAAACTGAGTCACCTGTATAACCGAGGGCGATGGTCGCACTTCTATAACGGTCTATGATAATCGGCGAATTTTCGAGTAGCTCCCAGCCACCCTCTATAAGTAATGCTATTAAAAACCACCATTTTCGTGGAAATTTATTTTTTAATCGTTCTGGTAGGCGTGACCAGACGAACCAGAGGAAGCCGTAGAAAAGCATTCCATGAATAATATGTGAAAATGAATAGACATCTGCTACGCGCTGTGAAGTCTCATTCCCCCAAATATTATTATCCCACCAGCCGAACTGTCCATCAGGTCCTAAAAGTGATCGGCCAGAGAGATATTCTATGCCACCCACCACTGCAAACACGACGGCGGTAGAAATAATAATGAAACGATACTTTTTTATAAAAGAAAAAAATGATGTAAAGATTTTCATGTATATTTTACTGATCTTAGTCTTATCGCGGCCTAAATTCCAAGCTTCTTTTTGACCTTTTCTACGACGTCTTCTATTTTTACATCAGACTTTATAAGATATTCGAATGATTCATGGTCTTTTACTTCTGAAACTTTCATCGCGCGGGAAATTTCGTCAAAGTCCGAAACATTAGTGAGAATTATAAAATCTACATTTTTCCCCCACGGATCTTCTCTTAATTTCTTTAACATAGCTAATCCGTCCATTTTAGGCATTAGAATATCTATCATTATAAGGTCTGGATGCTCACTCAGTGCTATCCTAAGACCCTCCTCGCCATTCTTCGCCTCTATTACAGAAATTCCTTCACGGGTTAATTCATCTTTTATGGCCCCCCTAAGAGTCGCCTCATCCTCTGCTATTAAAACTACTTTTTTATTTTGCATTTTCGTGATTCTAATAATATTGATTATAATAAAACTTTCAAATGTTAAAGGGGGTATTAATTTAGCTTTTTTGTGCCTTCCCTTTTCTTCATTCCGCTATCAGGAAGAATAATGTAAAAAGTAGTTCCTTTATTTTCCTCTGACTTAAACCAAACATCCCCGCCTGACTTATCTATTATAGACTTTATAACATATAAACCAAGCCCCGTCCCTTCCGTTTCCGACTCACGCGCATTATCTGCTCTAAATAACTTAGAGAAAATCTTATCCTGCTGTCTTTCAGGAATTCCGATTCCATTGTCTCCGACTGATATAGCGAAGCTGGCGCCCGAAAGTACTTTTTCACCGAATATTTCACCCTTCTGAATGACTCTCATTTGCAAAGAGACTGTTCCTAAGGCAGGGGTATATTTAAAAGTATTCGAGAGCAAATTTTGTAATACCATTCTTAAAAGTTTCTGATCAGCATTAAATATAGGTAAATTCTCTCCATATACTTCTTTAATTTCTATTTTCTTTTCCTTAATCATAGGCTGAAGTTCTGCTATAACACTCTTTGCCATTTCTTTAGTGTTAACGGGTTCTGGTTCTATCATAAATGTACCCAGATCAAGTCTAGAAACGTTTAATAGGGCGTCTACGAGCGCTACCATTCTCTTATTTCCTGTAGCCACTTCATTTAAATACTTCTTCTGTTCTTCATTTATGGGACCAGCATCCCCGGCTAGAAGCATTTCTGTATACCAGTTAATAGCTGAAAGTGGTGTACGAAGCTGATGTGATGCTAAGGATACGAATTCAGTCTTTGCCTTATCTACTTCTTTTTCTTTAGAAATATCTCTTTCGATGGCGACGAAATAAATAACTTCGTTTTTATCATTTAATACAGGGGATATATTTAACCTCGCAGTATAAATTTCTCCATCTTTTCTTTTGTTTTGTATTTCACCTATATAGTTTTTCTTTTGATTTTTTATAATATCCCACATGTTTTTATAATAATCGAGTGTCATGGGTAATTTCCACAGTGTTCCTGCTTTTTTACCTAATGCTTCGCTAGGTTTAAAACCTGTAATATTTTCTATGGACTTATTTGAATAAACTATCATTCCCTCTACGTCAGTAATAAATACTTGTTCAGAAGTATTTTCTACTGCTAATTTAAATTTTATTAAGTCATTAGCTAAAATTTCTACTTGTCTTTTTTCTTTTTCAACGTCTTCTAATACATTTAATATAGCTAATTTTTGGCTTTCCAAATCTTCAGTCTTATTCGCTAATTCTTTCGTCTGCTCTCCGACCTTTATATCTATATCAGCCCTAGACTGTTTTACAGCCATAACCATAGCATTAAATGAATCAGAAAGAACACCGATTTCATCCTTAGTACCGGTATTCACTTTATAGTCTAAATCTCCCATTTGAATTTTATTTACTCCTATTTGTAAAACATCCAGCGGTTTAGTTATTCTTTTAGAAATAATATAGCTTAGTAATAAATAAATTAATGAAGCTATGACAAATATGATAATGAAAATTATTAAAAGCGTCTTCCTAAATAACATTAATTCTGCCCTATCAGCTTTAGTGATTAAACACCATCCTGTCTCTGGTATATACGCATGAGTAGCGATCACATCTACATTCCTATAATCTAGTGCTTCGTTTATTTGATTATCATTAAAAAATTCTTTAAGTCCAACATATCCATTCTTTTTTACATATTCTATCTCTCCTTCATTAAAACAGTCATTCGCATTTTTCGTCTCTATTTTTTTATTTAATATCACGCTATCACCGAGAAAAAGAGATGGTGAAATGAATATCTTATCTTTATTAATTAGAAAGTTTTCTTCAGTCTTTCCTAAGCCATTTTCATTTTTAATAATCGAAAAAAGGTTTTCTGGCAAATATCTTAAAACAGAAACACCGAGAAATTTACCATCATCATCTTTAATGGGTGCGGAAATAGCATATGTAACTTTATTTATAACTGTAGAAAAATATATATCCTTAAAGAAAGCTCCATTTTTAGCTTCGGTAAAAAAAGTGTCTGTAGACTTATCTATTCCTTCTTCTGATTCATTTGAAGCAGCGACTATCTTTCCCTTAACATCTAAAATTAGAAGTTCATATATGTTTGGTTCAGCTTCTAGCGTCTTTTTAAAGTGTTTTACTATTTTTTCTTTTTGCAAAGGATACTCAATGCTGTTTTCTGCTGTCATTAGGAAATCATGGTACGCAGAACCTGCGGCTAAAATGAGTGATGTACTTTCCTGTTCCAGTATAAAGGTCCTTATGTGTTCAGCCTTAGCCCTACTACCAGAACTTAAATATAAATAAACATTATTTTTTATTATTCCAGTAGTATATATCCCCACAACGGCTCCTACTATCGAGGAAATTAATATAAATGCTAATATAAAACTTAAATTTATCTTTGTTCTAATTTTCATAAAATCAGCCGTATTTATTTTTTATTTTTTAAATCAATTATTTCTTTCTTTAACTTCACCATTTCCAATTCCCTGCTGACCATTAGCTTATTCGCTCTTTCCGATTCTTCTAAAGTTTTTTTAAGATGTTCTTTTGATTTTTCTAATTCTTCAGTCCTCTTCTTAACTTTTTCATCCATATTTTCATATAGATATCCGAGTTTATTAGCCATTTTATTAAATGATCCAGTTAGTTCGGAAAATTCATCATTTGAATTTAATTCGATTCTTTGAGAAAAATCACCATCACTGATCTTTTGAGAAAGTAAGTTTAGTCTACTCAAAGGTTTAAGGATAGTTAAAACAGATTTATATATAATTCCAGACATTAAAATTAAGCCTAGAATTATAATGAGTGAAAGGAGTGCTATAGAGTTAAAAACGCTACTCGATACATCATCGAGTCCTATCTCGGTAATTAAATAGAAAGGAAATTCTCCTATTTTCACCACATTCAAAATCTCATTTTCGTCATCGATTTTATCTAAAATCGTCATCGTAACAGGTGATGTATAATTACGTATGATATTTTGTATATCATCATACTGAATAGGCAAAATATCCATACCTAGGAATTTATTAGTCTCTGCTATTTTCTTCTTCTCATCAAAAGAAAGATTTCCAAGGCTTTTCAAAAACCTTTCGTTAATGTTAGACGAAATAATAACGCCATTTTCATCTACCACCATCATGGTAGTACTGCCCTTCGACAGTTCACTACTAATTATAGGGTTATCTATTTCTCTGCCGTCTATTTTAACGACCATTATACCATCGACTTCATTTTGTGTATTTAAAACAGGCTCTGAAAAGTAGTAGCCAAACTGTTTACTAGTTTTTCCTATAAATACATCGACCGAAGCTTCTTTCTTTTTTGCTTTCTTTACATAATCTCTGAAACTATAATCCTGACCGACGAAACGACTATCTGTAGAAATCAGGCATAGCCCGTCCTTATTTAATAGATAAATGGCTAGATATTTTTTATCTTCTTTTGCATAATCAGAAAATATACCTAAAAGTTCTACCCTTCTGACCTCACTCTCATCCTGTAAAAATTCCTTTACCCTACTGTGCGTGCCTAGCATTTTTGTAAAAAGCTGATCATTTTTAATTATCTGAGTAGTTTCATGCACTTGTTCTGTACTAAGTTTACCAGAAGCAGAAACCTTCTCCTTAATAAGCATATTACTGAGATAAAAATATGTAATGAATCCTAGCGCTAAAGCAAATAGCACACACACTAATGTCATTATTAAAATTAACTTTTTTCTTATGGAAAATTTCATAAAATTTTAACGATGTAACTCTGTATATTATAGCAATATAAATACATATTAATAAGTGTTGATATTAAGGTACTTCCTGCCAATTTGTGATAGATATAGGATTAAATGTGCTCGTGTTTACATTTACTTTGCGAATAGTCCCTGAGACCGTACTAGATGCGACTATGGCGCGTGTATTTCCTCCAGTATTACTTATGGAGTATGAACATGAATTTCCATTAAGTGATATATTACCAGTACCAGTATAGTTATTATTTAAACGTAGAGTCTCTAGAGCCATTTCGGCACATGCATTTACGAGTGCTTTTGATATATTTGAATTTACTAAATTCGTATTTCCACGAATTGACCAGACACTACTTATGGAAAAGGCTATAACTAGTCCCGTAACTAGGCTTCCTAAAATTATGACTATAAATAATGTGGTGAATCCTTTTTGCATATATTTTATCTCCTCAGTGATGCACTTCCATAAAAGTCTGAGGTGAAATGACCGGCCAGTCTAGTGCTCGTCGCTAAATCAGTAGCTGTAAATCTGATTTGTATGGTATTCGGTTTAAGGGATTGGGAAAGGTTAGAGAATATTAAATTCGTAACAGAGATCTCACCATTCGTCAAAGGCACTAGACTCCCTGTACCTTCTTTAATATACAAAACTCCGCTAGCTAATGAGAAAACGGTCGGGGTCGTAGAAGCTAATGCAGTATTTATACTTAAACTATTCGCTGTTCCACTGACTCCTGGACTATTCACAGTAGTGGCATTTCTAATGGACTGAGTAATACCACCCATAGCTTCATTACCCTGATCATTTATCTCAAAAATTATTTGATTATTCAGTCGAGAATTAATTATAAAAGTGGCAAACATACCGATGGTGACCATGAAAACACTAAAAATAGCTACATAAATTAATGTTTCGATTAATGTGAAGCCATTTTGTAAATCTTTTTTCTTAATCATGATTTTACTGTGGAGCGATTATATCCAACTCTTCAGTGTCAGACTGACCAACCATAAAAGCTCTGTCAAAAGTAGAGTCATAGGCGGCACCCAGTAGTGGATTATTTCCTGTAATATTTCTTTGACCTAGAATCGTCGGCGTGGACGGAGTCGTAATATCTATTACTTTAAATTCATTAGCATTATCACTGGTCGCTATAAAAACATACTTACCAGTATTACCTAGGTTAAGGGCTATATCGTTTAATGTGCCGATAGTACTTACCGAGCCAAGCAGTGCCGGAGCGGTGGACGAAGCGGCTGTGCTTAATGCGTACAGAATGGAACCTTGCCCCAAAAGAACAGTCGTTCCAGACATGGCTATGGTAATAGAATCAGTGTTACCCGTAAGATTATAAAGGCCGACTAAGACTGGGGAAGAAGGTGTAGAAATATTCACAATCTTTAACTCCTGATTATTATCTCCACTCGCTACATATGCATAATTACCAGAAACTACTACCTCATACTCTATCTGTGCTGTATTTAGAGAACCTACTAGTGATGGACTGACTGGATTCGAAACATTAATTATCAGAAAATCTGGATTTGCTCCTGAGTTTGTACGTGCTAAATAAACATAGTTACCGACGACATAAATACCGTTTCCGTTTCCATTACCCGTAGCATCATAAGTACCCACTAAAGATGGAGAGGTTTTATTTGTAATATCTACTATTTTTAACTCTCCCACATCGTCGTCAGATGAAATATATGCATAATTTCCTAGTACAAATATATTAGTAAGTCCACCTGTAAGAGAAAGCGACCTTAGAACTGCTGGACTGGCTGGATTTGTAACATCGATGATTATAAAGTTAGAACTTCCCGTAGCCCTAACTATATATGCATAATTTCCGACGATCTGAATCTTTTGCCCATTATTATTACCAGTTAAATCTATAGAAGCAGCTAACGTGGTAGTGGACCAGTTTCCTACTATCTGAGTTATTAAACTCCAGTTAGTTAGATAGGTACTAAAAGAAACAGTATTAGTAGCCGAAAGCTGATCTGTCCAAGTCACCGCTGCAGATATTTGTTTCTGAGTAGCACTCACTGTAGAGACAGTTACTTTTCTATTAAAAATTCCTGTGGTATCGGATGGGCCATTAAGAATCCATTTATTTGAGCTAGTAGCGAGCCCGAATGTGCCATCAGATAAACTGGCATAATTTATATCTCGAATATTCCTAACTGCCTCAAGTGCTTCATCTGCCAGCACAGCGGCTCGTCCGTCATTCCCTGAATTTTTTATCTGTTTACCCGTACTGACGACAATACCAGAAAGTACAGTAACAAAAAGCAAAAAGACTGAAATAGATACTATTATTTCGACGAGTGAAAAACCTTTATTAATATGTGATAGTTCCTTTTCCATTTATTTGAACATCTTTAACTCCATTTGAATCTGTAAATGTAGTCGTCCCTGTAGTAAATGTATCGCCATTCATCTTTTCAAAGATTATTTCTGTAAGCCCACTAGCAGTTAGCCTTCCAGAAAAAGTAGTTAGCTGATCATGGGTGGTGTCTCTCGTCCCGTATGATGACCCTTTAAAAACTGTAATCGTAGGGCTCGTCGTAGAAATCTTTACACCCCACTTAGAATCATCATTCACTGCTTCTGAATTCGACTGGGCAAATCTTAAAGCCTCAACTAAAGTTCCAACGGCTAATTCCCTATTCTCTTTTGAAGTAAAACCTATATATACAGTGACTGATACCGAGAAAAGTAGGACGAAAATCCCTATAACTATAATTAACTCTAAGGTAGTAAAACCTTTTTTATATTTGCTCTGATAAGCCATATATTGGGCCGATAACAGCTAAAACTACGAAGCCGACTATTATTCCGACGACTATAAGGATTATAGGCTCTAGTACTGTACTTAAATCACGGGACATAGCATCTGTTTTTTCCTCGAATATAACTCCAGTTTTTATAAATGTTTCGGAAAGACGGCCAGATTTTTCAGCTGATAGTATTAACTGCTGGATAGGTATCGGCAAAAATCTCTCTGGTTTTTTATATGTAGACAAAGCAGTTTTAAAAGTATCACCGTTCGCGATACATTCCTGCAAATGATTATAAAACTTTCGGTACATGGAATAGGTGGTTCCATTTTTGACAGATTCCAATGCCTCATTTACCTGAAAGCCTGCCTGTAAAAGCACCCCAAAAATATAGCCGAATCTAGCTAATTCCACTCCCTGAATTAAATCTCTGATTCCTGGAATAGAAAATAAAATATAATCTCCTATAAATTTTGTCTTCTTAAAGAAAAAGACAAAATAAACTATAGCGAGAACCCCAGCAATAACTGCCGGAACGACCACCGCTCCGTAAACAGATAAAAATTCTCCAATCCACAGTAATGTTCTAGTAGTGAAAGGCAAAGTTCCATTTGCACTCTGAAAAATAGATACGAGTTTTGGCAAAATTATCCATGAACTGGCTATGGCTACTATAAATGCTAAAATCAAAACTATTCCTGGATATAAAAGAGCGGATTTTAATCTAGAATTAAAAACCTTTTCTTTGTGTTGCTGAATAGTCACGAGGTTTAGATGTTCAGCGAGCCTTCCAGCTTCTTCGCCAGATCGAATAAGAGAAATCACTCTGTCTGATAAAAGTTTCGTTACTTCGAATGCTTGCCAGAGTGGTATTCCTTCATTTACCATTTCTTCTATTGCCTTCGTAACTCTTTTAAGTTTTCTCCCTTTTATAGACATGCTGATAGAAGAAAGCGCGCTGGAGATTCCCATTCCAGAGGCTATAAGAAGACTGAGATTCTCTATTAGGAAATCCTGCTCATCACCAAAACCAATGCTTATATATGGCCAGTCCGGACGATATTCGAAAACCGGTCTAGAAAAGCCTTTTGTTTCATCTAATCTTCTTACATCGATTTTTCGTAACCCCTCACACCCCTTTTAAGTAAGACGTCATCGTGCCCTGTTGTTTGTATGACATTAAGACAGACAGAAGTATAGCTAAGGTCTCAGCAGTCTTCTCTCTGAATGAACCGAATGATATTTTCCTCTTAAGTACA
>JAPLZH010000022.1 GCA_026395105.1 Candidatus Tayloriibacteriota bacterium | reverse complement strand
CTTGTACTTAAGAGGAAAATATCATTCGGTTCATTCAGAGAGAAGACTGCTGAGACCTTAGCTATACTTCTGTCTGTCTTAATGTCATACAAACAACAGGGCACGATGACGTCTTACTTAAAAGGGGTGTGAGGGGTTACCGGAGGTGTGGGTGCGTATTTATCTAAATCGTGTTATAATTTTGGCCATGAGTTTATTTTTATCGGCCGTATTTCTTTTCGAACTATTTATATTAGTCGGTCATGTTATTATCTATAAATCGATAATAAGCGCTTTTGAGATAGTAGATAAAAAGAGGAAAAAGTTATTTGCTATTATAATTTTTCTTTTTGGTATTTTATTTACATTTTCTACTTTTATAGCTAACTCTGGATATTCAGCTTTCGGTACCGTACTCTATAAAACATCTGCTATTTTACTCGGTGTTACATATATTATTTCTGTTTTTTCTTTTCTCTTTTTGCTTATTAAGTGGATTATTAAAAAAGTGAGGAGAGATATAGTTTTCCAGAATATGAAAGTCGGCGTGACTTTTTTAATTCTCGCATTAATCATCAGTTTTTATTCTTATATTCAGGCCGATACGGTACTAATTACTAAATTTAATACAACTATTCCGAATTTACCTGAAGTTTGGAAAGGAAAGAAGGCTGTCTGGGTCAGTGATATTCATTTAGGATTAATAAGGGATGTTTCTAAGGCAAATGAGGTGGTAGATAAGATAAAATCAGAATCTCCAGATATAGTTTTTATAGGTGGAGATCTTTTTGACGGTTTGCCAGCTAATGATGCTGAACTTATAGCTCCTTTCTCTACACTTAAGCCATCGCTCGGTGTGTATTATATAAGAGGAAATCACGATGAATCCAGAAGCATAAATAGATATGATGCTTTGATAAAGAGTGCTGGTATAAAGATACTTTCAGATCAGGCGGTTATAATAAAAGGACTAAGGATAATAGGAGTAGGTTATCAAACCACTAATAGCACGGCTGATTTTTCAGCTGTCCTAAATAATGTATTAGGTTCTACGACGAATACCATCCCGACTATACTCCTCAAACATTCGCCGAAGGATTTAGATGTTTCTAGTAAATTTAAGATCGATTTACAAATAAGCGGACATAGCCATGCCGGACAGATTTTTCCAGGAAACCTTATGACATATTTACAGTATGGCAAATATGATTATGGCCTACAGAGTAAAGGAACCATGGCAGAATACACCTCTAGTGGCGCTGGAACTTGGGGGCCACCGTTTAGATTCGGCACACAGTCTGAGATAGTTTCTATAACACTACACTAAATTAGAAGTGTTCTACTGACAGCTCGCAGGATTATCTGCTTTTGATATATCAGGAATAATTCCACTTTCTAATTTTTTACTAACTCCAGTAGAGTCTACACATAAATATCCGCCGGTCGAGAATGAGCCATAGACTGAATATTCATCTGATCCCGCTCCATTTTTTAGTGAATGTTTACCGATAATCACTTTACCTCCGTATGTTTGTACATCATCGACTAAGGTTTGGATTGTTATATTTTCAATATTAGAGAAATCTGATATTACTTTGTTGTTTGCATTATATATTCCGAGAGAAGGGTATTTTATGCCATCGAATTCCGACTCTAGGGCTACTCTTATTTGCTGAATATCTGAAAAGACCCTAGCGGCTTGACCTTTTGCTCTGGCACTATCTAGTGGATTAATGGATGCCGATAAAGGAGAAATAGCTTTCACAACAGATAATTTTTCTGCATCTTTTTTGTTCTTATTCATACCCATTATGATTTCCAATGCATCAGGGACTCCGTCCTTATCAGAATCGATTTTATTTGCCAAGTCTGCTTCTAATGAACTCGAGAGCATCGTGGCAGTATTTAATCCGTTCACATAGACCATCTTATAGACTTTTGCAGAATATTTTCCTGAATAATCGAATGTGGAATAGTATAGTATATTTCTAGCAGGTTCTGATAAGTTAGATGGGAATTGCATTGTATATTTTATAGTAAAATCTTTTCCATTATTCGAGTATTGAATCGGTAAATTAGTGAAGACGTCGTTCGGAATTTGTTTTGTATTTGGAAGATCTGTTAAAGAGGTGGGGTATGCATTATGTGAATAATTATAGTTCTCTATGCTATATTTCAAATTCCTTATTTTTAATGACTGTCTCTCTATTTTTATTTCATCCTTTGACATGCCAGTTACGAGGGAATTAGCTTCATCAAAGGTGATACTGTCTTTCGGAATTTCTACGACTATAGGCTGATTTATATCCTTTAGCTCAGCTGTAATACTCGCTCGTAATTCTTTATCCTTCCAGCTAGGGATATCTCCTTCAGGCATCAGTCTCACGCCATATACGTATTTTACTGGGATTCCGTCTTTATTAACCCAGATAGATAAGTCACCGTTAACCCTAAGAAAATTAACTAAGTCTGTGAAGTCTTTGCTCTCTAAATACGAAAGCTGACTCTTATAGTTATCTTCATTTATTAAATTTAAATCTCTCTTTGTCTCTACATAGAAGTCTTTGTAAAACTGTATAATGTTACTCTTATTCGGTTTTAAATCATAACGATACGCCGTTTCGCCGTTCACAGTATCTTTCACGGCGGAGGATATTTCGAGGGCATTATCTTTTTCGGCTATTGAAATAGCCTTAAATACTATGTCTTTCATCTTATTTTCCACCTCTGCTTGCTTTGCTGCATCTAGACTCCCGTAGATATTATTAGCCATATATGAGCCGAGGCCGAAATCATCTAAATCTGATTTTGTGAAGTTAATCCATTTGCTCTTAATAGGATAAATATTCGAGGCAAAGAATATGGGGTAGTCATTTGCTATAGCATAGAAAGTATCTCCTAGTTTTCTTAACTCACCGCTCATCTTAAACTGCATACTCATGAAGCTTAGGTTTATGGTGCTGTCTAATTTTGCAAAGAAATCTGCATTTTTAGCATCTTTTTTATCTGTGCCCCCACTTACTGATAAATCTATAGACATATCTGGAGGGACTTCTGAAAGGCTATTTGCCATTCCATATACTGGAATCGTTGAAGAATCCCTTTTTTCATCATGAATTCCTAAGGTAACAGAATATTTTGACTTTTCAACCTTCTGTGATGCAGCTACTATACCGTTTAGGAAGTTAGAGCTGTTATATGGAGCGCTTGAGAGAAATGGTAGATTAATGAGGCCATAAATCTGCGCGAAAACAGCTCCTGCTATTAATAAAACTATAAGCACTAGTACAGAGAGGATTATTTTCCAGTGATGCTTAAGTTCTATTGGATTTTGAACTGTTAAGATTTGATCATTTTGTACTGGGGGCATATTTTATTATTATTTAATAATTCTATGAACTATTATTATACAGTAAATGTTTTAAATATGGTATAGTTATTCATATGATACAAGATTTTTTACCAGTAGTTTTTATACTACTTTTAGCATTAGGGGTGGCGTCATCAATAATTCCCGTCATACCATCAATGCTTTACATGTATTTCATAACTATTCTCTTTGCCATGCTCGATGGTTTCCAAAGAATTACACCTTTTGATATTTTAATTTTTAGTATTATTTTACTCGTTTCTATCTTAGTAGACATTTTTTCCGGTATGGTGGGGGCAAAGTTTGGTGGTGCTTCTAAAAAAGGAATACTTTACGGTTTCCTCGGTATGATTTTCGGTTTTGCTATAGCACCACCCTTCGGAGCATTCTTAGGTATTTTCGGAGGAGTGCTTATAGCTGAATTAAGTACTGGAAGGGATGAATATGAAGCCCTTAAGGCAGCTGGTGCATCACTCTTAGGCACTCTTACGGGAACTGTAATAAATACATTTTTAGCTTTTGCGTATCTCGTTCTTTTTGCCGTTTTCATTTTTATTTAATTTTCGGAAAAAATAAATATGAATGAGAATATCGTTAAATTAGCTCCTGTCATTTTTGACTCTATCAAAGAATCAAAAAGCATCCTTTTGCATTTTCATCCACATCCAGATCCTGATAGCATTGGTTCCGCTTTGGCGATGAAGCTGGTTTTAGAAAAGATGGGGAAAAAGGTCACTGTTATTAAGGGAGATTCTAGTATTGAGCCTGCGTTTAAGAATTTCCCAGGTATGAAGGACGTGGTTTTAAAGAATATTTTTGAGGTAGAACTTAGTGAATTTGATTTATTCATAATTCTAGACTCTTCTAATTTGCAAATGGTTTCAAAAGTTAGTCAAATAGTTTTTCCGAAAAGTTTAAAGACTATCGTTATAGACCATCATGCATCAAATACTAAATTCGGGGATATTAATTTAGTGGTCCCTGAAGCGCCAGCAAACACTCAGATAGTTTTTCAGCTTTTAAAGGCTTTAAATATAGAGATAGATCATGACATTGCCATGAATTTAATGGCCGGATTATGGTCTGATACTGGTGGATTTCAGTATTCACAGGTGAAGAAAGAAGCTTTTGAAGCGGCAGCTGAATTATCTGGCATCGCTCCTGACTATACTCGGCTCCTATTTGAAATTAATAATACGAATACGAAAGAGTCACTTTACATTTTGGGAATAGCTTTAAATAATATAGAGCTTTACTGTGGTGGTAGATTAGCTATTACTAAAGTAACTAGGGGAGATTTGGAAGCTAAACGTATTTTGCCGCAGAGTGTTTCTCTTTCCTCTCATATGATAATTCCGCTTATGCGTTCTGTGGTCGGCTGGGATGTGGCTCTATCTATTACTGAGGAGGATAATGGAAAATTTAAATTATCATTTAGAACTAGGAATTCTTCGGTATTTGATTTATCTAAAATAGCAGGCGCGCTCGGTGGTGGAGGTCATAAAGAAGCGGCTGGCGCATATATGGGTGGTAGTATAGATGAAATTAAAGCAAAGGTGGTGGCACTGGTAGAAAAATTAATCGTATAGTAAAATACTCTCATTATGAATATGAAAAAAATTTCTTATGTTTTGTGGGCAGTGGTTATTATAGTAGTCGTGGTTTTACTTATAAATTCATCTGGAAAAGATAAAACCGAGGTGAAAAATAATAAAATCACTAATACAGCGTCTGTCGCTCCACAGGATGTCACGCCTGTCGTCGCATCAGTTCCAACTGTTCAACCCGTTCCACCTACGACTACTTCGCCGACTTTACCTGAAGCTACTACCACAAATACAAATATAAATATAAATATTAATAAAAAAGAAATGATTACAATAGACACAAATAAAGGAGTGATTAAGTTAGAACTTTACTCAAAGGACGCACCGAAGACTGTAGAGAATTTCGTTAAATTGGCTAAAAAAGGATTTTATGATGGAGTCATTTTCCATAGAATAATAAAAGGTTTTATGATTCAGGGTGGAGATCCGACAGGAACTGGAAGAGGTGGTCCGGGCTATTCATTTGCCGATGAATTAAATCCTAATACTGATTCATATAAAGCTGGGTATGTTCGTGGAACAGTAGCGATGGCGAATTCTGGTCCAGACACTAACGGAAGCCAATTCTTCATAATGCACGCTGATTATTCACTCCCACATGCTTATACGATTTTCGGCAAAGTAGTTAGCGGAATGGATGTCGTGGATGCTATAGCAAATATGGAAAAAGATGGAGGAGACAGGCCACTCGAGAAAGTTATTATGAATAAAGTGACTGTGGAGGAAAAATAGAGGGGCAAAAAAGTCTTTGGATATAAGGCTCATCTGACAGAAATAAAGTTTTGATAAAATTCTTTAGAATTTCTTTAGGAAAATTTTATCACTCATAGTGTAAGCTAGGCGTATGAAAATAAATTTTATACGCCTTTGGCTTTTGAGGTTTTTTATTATTAATTTTGTTTTGCTCCCGACGTTCTTTATTAGTGTTAATTTGGCTTATGCGGAGACGGTAATTAGTGAAGGTGGAATTAACTATGAATATATTATGACTGCTACAGGCAGCCCGTATATCATTGATCATAATGTATCTTTTTTACCCGGCTCAAATTTTATTATGGAGCCTGGCGTGACCATGCAGTTAAAAAATAATGCAGGAATAAGTATATTGTCTGGATTTACTATAAAAGGTGGCGAAGTGATTCCTGTGGTCTTTTCAGGGGCCGGCCGTATTAATTTGCGAAATGTAAACGGAGATATATCTCACGCATTATTTAAAGATGGTTCATCTTTATCTATATTAAACAGCACTATTAATTTATCGGATGTTACCTTTGCTAGTTCTACCGCGGAAGCTTTACGTTTATATGATATCTCTAAACTATATGCTGAGAGAATTCATATTTTCGGTGCTGATAGTACTATTCGTGTTTCAGCTAATTCTATTTTGAACATTAAGGATAGTGAATTTTCAGATAATAAAAATGGCATCGTTTTCGATCCGAAAGTATTCTTAGTAAATGGGGAAATTAATAGTTTTATATCAAACTTCATTAAATTTACGAGTTTTTTTGTACTCGGAAAGGTCAGAACCGTTTTGGGAGAAAGTTCAGTAAATTCGGTTAGTAACAGCATATTCGAAAGAATATCTGGATATGGTATTCAGGATAAAAGAGTAACTTTTGGAGAGCAGATAGACGCTAGGAATAACTGGTGGGGGAGCGCATTAGGACCAAAGGGTGTCGGTACGAACATTAATGGAGGTACACAGATTCTGGGAAATATTTCTTTGGAGCCATGGCTCTCATTAAGGCCTATAATAACGAGTTCGGTTAAATGCTGTTCGAATATAGTTTTTATTCCGGGGATTCAGGCAAGCGAGCTCTATAAAGAAGGTGTTGGCGGTTCTTCTAAAAAATTATGGATTCCTTGGAAAAATGGTGATGTGACGTCTTTGTATTTAGATAAGAATGGGAAAAGTATTACAGCGGGTATTTTTGCAAAAAATATTTTAAATACTGCCTATACTTTTAATATTTATGAAAGCTTCACTGAATTCATGGACAGCATTACAGGGGCGCAGAAAGAGATATCGGAATGGAAACCGTTGCCATATGACTGGAGGATGAATGTTGAGGATGTGGCAAAGGATATGGTTAATGAGATTAGGTTAATGGCCTCATCTTCGAAAACTGGGAAGGTGTCGATCATTGCGCATAGTAATGGCGGACTCGTGGCTAAGGCATTAGTAAATGAATTATCTCGTTCTGGTGATTCTGGATTAGTCGATTCTCTGATATTTGTAGCCGTACCACATTTTGGTACTCCTAAATCTATTCCATCTTTACTTCATGGTGATTATCAGGAAATTCCACCTGGATCAGGTATTATGGTGAATAAAGGGACGGCAAAGGGATTCGCTGAACATATGCAGGGAGCTTTTGCGCTTTTACCATCCGAAAATCTTTTCTCTAGGATTAGTAATAATGTGATAACCTTTGCTCTAAATATTAAGAATGCCTCATGGTTTCCAAAAATATATGGAAAAGGAATAAATGGAACGAGTACGCTCAAAGAGTTCTTTATCGGTGAGAATGGACAGAGGAAGGCTCCTCCTCTTACAGATAATGAGAAACCGAATGTTCTTTTGGCATCTTTTATAGATGAGGCGAATTCTGTCCACTCAGAGCTAGATTCGTGGATTCCTCCAGATGGAATCAGAGCTGTATCTATAGTCGGAACTGGTTTGCCTACTATTTCAGGATTAAACTATTTTACAAAAACTGAGAAAGTCTGTGGTCCTAGTGGCTGTACTCACCCTGTATATTTGAAAAGATCAGAGAATTTTGACGTAAATGGTGACGGCACCGTTTTAGAGAAAAGTGCCTTCGGTAACAGCAGTTCATCATACGTTTTAGATTTAGCGAAATATAATTCACGTGGACTTTTAGGATTAGGCACAGACAGGTCACATGCTAGTATTCTAGAAGTGAGTCAGGTTAGGGATTTGATTAAAAGTATTATAATCCCTGAAAATATAGTTTCGGGCATTATTAAACTGCCAGAGTATATTTCGAAAGTGGCGCTAGATTTTCAGACGAGTCTGGCTTCGGATACAAAGAGCTCTTATGTCAGATTCAGCACTTTTTCACCTGTAGACATGGTTTTAACTGATAAGGAGGGGAATAAGTCATGGATAGAAAATTCATCAACTTCTGATCTTATAACCGTACATAAAGGCATTCGTGGAACTATTTATGATGATTCAGGAGATGGGTCATTCCTCATTCCGGCTAGCACCGAAGTATCTGTTTCTATAAAGGGGAATGATGAAGGATTCTTTGGCTTTGAAATAGCGAAGATGAATGATATGGCGGATGGTAATGGCCTTACCGTATCTACGACCACTTCATTTTCGGATATACCAGTTAATACATTTACAGAAGCTACTTATGAATATAGTCCGGCGAAAGTTACTTCATCCCTTAGTGTAGACATGGATGGTGACGGGAAAAAAGATATTGATCTTATGGCGGGGAAGGAATTAAGTTTAGATGAACAGATTCTCTTTATAGAAGGTCATATTCGCGCATTATCTTTGCAAAAGAAAATAGAGGATAGATTTATAAAGATACTAGAAAAGATAAGGCTAGATATATCAAAGGGGAAAATTAAAAAAGCAGATAAGCTCGTGGATAGATTAGTGGCGGGGATGTATGGGCGATTACAGGCTAATAAAGAAAAGGTGGGGTATAAAAAGCGAGGTCATAGAAAAGCGGTGGATAAAGTTATGGCAGGACTTCTAGCTACTGATTTCGAATTTTTGGTCGATTCTATAAATTCCGAGTACATGTTAAAATTAACAAATGAATGATAAAAAAATGAGTAAAAAAGCGAAGCCAGATAGATATTCTTCAGTATGGGTATCTCATTCTTCAATGGGTGATTTCCTGAAGTGTCCTAGAGCCTACTTTCTGAAAAATATATATAAAGATCCGAAGACAGGTAGGAAAATCGGTATCGTTAATCCAGCACTTACCTTAGGCGTCACTGTTCATGAAGTGGTAGAAGGATTAGGGAAGTACAAAGCAGAAGATCGTGCATTAGTTCCTATGTTAAAGCAGTTTGAAGAAGTTTGGAAAAAGTTTTCAGGGAAAAAAGGTGGTTTTATGAGCACGGAGGAAGAAGAGACCTCTAAACAGAGAGGAATCAGTATGATAGAAATGGTCAGAGAGCATATGGGTCAACTTCTTAATAAAACAGTTAAATTACCAGAAGAGCAAAATGGAATGCCTCCGAATTACTATCTTTCAGAAGATGAAAATATAATCCTTTGCGGAAAAATAGACTGGTTAGAATATTTACCAGATGATGACAGTCTTCATGTAATAGACTTTAAGACGGGGCAAAATGAAGAAAAAGGGGAATCTTTACAGCTTCCTATCTACGAGCTTCTACTGCATAATCTTCAGAAAAGGAAAGTGACGAAGGCTAGTTACTGGTATTTAGATAAAGATACAGCGCCGAAGCAGGTTAATTTACCGAATTTAGAAGAATCTTTCGAACGTGTGATCTCTACAGCTAGAAAAGTGAAAGAAGCACGTGAGAAAAAAGAATTCGAATGTACTCGCGGAGAAAAAGGCTGTTTCGCCTGTGCACCGCTCGAAAAGATTATAAAAAATGAGGCAGAATACGTGGGTAGAGGGGAATGGCAGGATTTATACATTATTAATAGCTAAAAATACAAAGAACAACAAATCTGAATTTGTGGAATATAAACTTCAGCAGCAAAAGAAAATCGCCCAGTTGGAGAAACAGGACGATTTTCTTAGAAAGTCTTACGGTTTGAAAGCTTGCTAAATAGTACCTATCATCACCCCGTTAAACTTTGCCTTTTTTCCGAGAGAGGCCTCTAGTCTTAATAGCTGATTATATTTCGCGACCCTATCACTTCGGCAAAGGGAACCTGTCTTTATTTGTCCTGCGCCTGTTCCAACTACGAAATCAGAGATGGTATAGTCTTCAGTCTCTCCAGAGCGGTGAGAAATTATAGAAGTATATCCAGCTTTCGAGGCCATATTTACGGCGTCTATCGTCTCACTGACTGTGCCTATCTGATTTAGCTTAATGAGGATAGAATTCGCAACGCCCTTTTCGATCCCCATCTTTAATCTATCTATATTTGTAACGAATAAGTCATCCCCGACTATCTGAATCTTTTTGCCTAATTTATCTGTCATTAATTTATATCCCGCCCAATCATCCTCAGCTAGTCCGTCCTCTATAGAGATGATCGGATACTTTGCACACCAAGCCTCATAGAAAGCCACCATTTCTTCTGATGTAAGCTCTCTATTTTCTCTAGCTAAAATGTATTTTCCAGCGGAGCCATTTTCTCCCGGTTTATAAAATTCAGTAGCGGCCGCATCTAGTGCAATGCAAACATCTTTTCCTGGAATATAGCCAGCTTTCTTAATAGCCTCCATAATAATTTCTAAAGCCGCCTCATTAGAAGGCAAAGAAGGAGCAAAGCCACCCTCGTCTCCGACAGATGTATTTAATCCTTTGTCTTTTAGAATTTTCTTAAGAGTGTGGAAAATCTCAGCACCGTATCGAAGTGCCTCTGAAAAAGTCGGTGCGCCGACAGGCATTATCATAAATTCCTGGAGATCTGTGGAATTATCAGCATGCTTTCCGCCGTTTAGAATATTCATCATTGGCACCGGAATACTCACATTTTTCTTTGTCTTTGCGATTTTCTGGAAATATTTATAAAGCGGAACGTTTGCATTTTCAGCCGTCGCTTTTGCAAAAGCTATCGAAACGCCGAGAATAGCATTCGCACCGAGCTTTCCTTTATTCGGAGTACCGTCTAGCTCTATCATTTTCGTATCTAGCTTTCTCTGATCCCAATCTTTGCCGACGAGTGACTTTCTAATAATAGTATTAACATTTTTCACTGCTGTTAAAACACCTTTTCCACCGTAGCGCTTTTTATCACCATCTCTAAGCTCCACCGCTTCATGAGAACCAGTCGACGCACCTGATGGAACAGCTGCTCGGCCGAAAGAACCGTCTTTTAAAATCACATCTACCTCTACTGTAGGGTTTCCCCTCGAGTCTAGAATTTCTCTAGCTTCTATTTTTTGTATTTTTGACATAGCGTGCTAATTATATGGCAAAAGGCAAAAGATTCAAAGGGGTCGTATCGACTCACGTAAAATGACACTATGGGTCGACGGTTCAATCATATAAAAAGACACCGAAACCATGGTAATTTGCTTGTAACACTAAATATATAAGTAAAACCATGGATATTAACGCAAAACAACAATATATGGACA
>JAPLZH010000062.1 GCA_026395105.1 Candidatus Tayloriibacteriota bacterium | reverse complement strand
CTTAGGCGTTCGTTTCTTCCGTAGTTCGGCCGACTTGGTTCCTTGAGCCTTGGGCTCTTGAAACCTTGTCCGCCTTTGGCCCGAATAGGGACAAAGACAGGTGCACACCAAAGCTTCGGCTAGGGTGTGCACTTTTTATTTTGCCTAAAATTTCTGTATACTTACGTATGGCTAATGAAGTGTAGTCGATGAGATTACACTCGCCACAAACACTGCTTATACAGTTCTCTGTGCAGGTGAATTTGATTTACGGAGTGCACGCAGATTACTACACATGCGACCTTTCCTGAATGGGAAACGAAGCGTGATTGATCAGATGGGGCTGTATATACATCGAACGCTCTTCGAACGGCAACCTCGTGAATGTCGGCAACTGTGATTCCGACGGTACGAACGTCAACAACGACAACCCCGACAATTCGAACTCGAACTTAGGCGTTCGTTTCTTCCGAAGTGTTCATGGGAGGCTCCTTATGGGGGCCTTTTGTGTTTGCCTCGGCATACTTTATCCACCCGCCAAGCATTTTCCCTATTTCAAGCAGCTTATCTTCAGTTTCTATATACCATCTCTCCTGCATAGCCTTAAGGTCGAATGATAGCCGGCAAAACAGCTTCATCATTGTTATCTTAAAATCAGCTTTTTTGAGAATAAGAAGTTTACTCATACCTGTTTTCTCTCTGGCAAGCATAATGAGTTCGAAAAATTCTAGTGCTTGTTCTTCGATTTTAACACCTAGTGTGAATCTATCTTTTTTCGGGAAAATCGCTATACATTTATGCAAATATTCGTATAATTTATACGTCTTATGAAAAATAGAAGCAGATTTTCCGTCGGGGGGGGGTCTTAATAGTCATTTTTTATATGATGAAATTTCTTCGCTTATAAACTTATTTAGAGCTTGGAATGAGTTTAAACAAGGAAAGATACAAAAGCAAGATGTGGCTGAATTTTCAGTGAATATCGAAGACTACCTCTTCGAATTATCAAAGGATCTTCAGACTGAAACGTACAAACATTCAAAATATGTGGAATTCTATATTTGCGATCCGAAACGTAGACATATACACAAGGCATCGGTTATTGACCGTTTCCTACATCACGCTATCTTTCGGATAATTGAACCGATTTATGATAAGAAATTCATCTTTGATTCATATTCATCTCGACACTCAAAAGGAATACATAAAGCGCATAAAAGATTTCATAGCTTCGCATGGAAATTATCACAGAATAATACTAGAACAGTATGGGTGCTAAAATGCAACATTAAAAAGTTCTTTGATTCTGTTGACCATGATATTCTCATACAAATTCTTATAAAAACTATTTATGATGATAAAGTGATTAGTCTTCTTCAGAATATTATTAAAAGCTTTGAGACAAAATCGAAAAAGGGAATACCGCTGGGTAATCTTACTAGTCAACTGTTTTCTAATGTGTATCTCGATGTATTTGATCAATATATAAAAAGAGAATTACGAATTAAACACTACATTCGGTATGCCGATGACTTTGTTTTTCTAGATCCGGATAAAGATAACCTTTCTAAACTCTTGCCGATTATTACGGAGTTTTTAGAAAAACGCTTATCTTTATCAATGCATCCAAATAAGGTGTATATTCGCAAATTCTCTCAAGGTATAGATTTTCTGGGATATGTTATTTTTCCACATCACTCTGTACTTAGAACGAAGACCAAAAGGCGGATTTTGAAGAAGATAAGAATACTAAAGTATAGTTTAGATAAGAATTTAATCTCAAAAGAATTTTTTGAGCAAGTCATGGCTTCGTATCATGGATTACTTAAACATTGTATGGGCAAGGGCCTTAAAAAGAAGATTTTACTTTTATAAAGTTTCGTGTTAAAACTATTAAGCAATGACATTCCATATAATCACGCTTTTTCCAGAGTCCATTAGCTCATATCTAAATGAGTCCATTTTAAAGCGTGCCCAGGAAGACGGCTTAATAAAAGTGAAATTCTATAATCCCCGCGACTATGCCGTAAGTGCAAAGAAAATCGCAAAGACTTATGCCGAGCGCAGAGTGGATGATAAGCCTTATGGAGGCGGTCCGGGAATGGTTATAGAAGCGTTGCCCGTAATCCGCGCTATAGAAAAAGCTGTCGGCAAAAAACTAAGCGAAGGAAAGAAAAACGAAAAAAGAAAAAACGAAGCCAAGAAAGTCAAAATAATTTTCTTTGCCCCTGGAGCGACCCAGTTCACAAATGAAAAAGCCGAAAAATTTGCAAAAAGTTACACAGATATAGTTTTCGTCTGTGGAAGATATGAAGGCATCGACGCCAGAATTAAAAAAGTTTTTAAAATGGAGGATATATCTGTCGGCCCATTCGTCCTCACTGGCGGAGAAGTCCCAGCAATGATTCTCATAGACTGCATTTCCCGCCAGATAAAAGGCGTCCTCGGAAATTTCACATCACTCGAAGATAGCCGAATAGCCAGTTCAGAAGTCTATACCCGCCCCGAAGTCTTCGAATATAAAAAGAAAAAGTATCATGTCCCGAAGGTCCTTCTTTCCGGAAACCATAAATTAATAGATGAATGGCGCGCCAAACGTGCAAAAACCCCAGAATCTCCAGACGTAGACGCCTGCTGTGGCGAATGTAAGCACTGCTAGGAGCCAGAAAAGCGCTTTCTGGAATCCTTGCGCAGGGCGACGGCCCGAGCAGAGCAAATCGCCAGCAGGCGATTATGCGTGATGAAAGAAATCGCTTTTCTGGCTCCCTATCCTTGACTTTCTTTTGCCATATGCTAGGCTACCTCTAACTTCAAGCAGGATTGAGTTACTCTAGACGCAAGAAGGATTACAAAATAAATGTTAGTCCTTTTGAACATCTTGCATAAAAATTAACCACCAGACCCAAACGCGCCTTTTCAAAGGTTCTTTTGTGTTTGCAGTTTTTTGCCTCGGATTTTCAAAAACTAACTATTTTTTAATAAAAATGACCAGACCAAAAAAGTATTTCGGCAGGTATAAAGAACCTCTAGCTGAAATGCCAAATCTAGCGGAAGCGCAGATGGAGTCGTGGAAGTGGCTCGTAGGACACGGGCTCGGGGAAGTTTTTAAAGAGTTTTCTCCTATAAAGGACTACTCTGATAAGAAATTCGAATTATCATTTAGTAAATTCGAACTATCTCTACCGAAGTATGATGAGCATTATGCGAAAAGTAATAAGCTCACTTATGAAGGTCAGATAAAGATAAATGTAAAGTTAAAGAATAAGATAATGGGAGGCGAAAAAGAACAGGAAATCTTTTTGGCCGATTTGCCTATGATGACAGATCATGGAACTTTCATCATAAACGGTATTGAGCGCGTTATCGTCCCTCAGCTCGCTCGCTCATTCGGAATATTCTTCACATCAGATGAAATAAAAGGCAAAACATTTTTCGGTGCAAAGGTAATACCATCACGCGGAGTTTGGATTGAGATAGAGAGTGATGCAGACGGTTCTATCTACGTTCGTATAGACAGAAAGCGAAAATTCTTTATCTCATCTCTCCTTAGAGTTCTCGGAGCGAAGACGAATGAAGACATCATGGCTCTATTTAAGGGCAATGAACTCGCTTTAAAAAACATTGAAGCTACTCTATCTAAAGATCATGCAAAGACAGTAGAAGAGGCATATATAGAAATCCATAAGCGCCTAAGAGACGGTGACCTAGCTACAGCAGATAATGCTCGCGAATTCATAAAGAGCATATTCAGTGGCGAAAGATACGATATCTCAAAGGTAGGACGCATGCGCTTTAATAAGCGTTTTGAAAAGGATATGTCAGATGAGGCGATGACTAGAAAAACCATCGACCTAGATGACATCGCGACCATCATCAAACAGATTGTCGAATTAAATAATACTCCAGATGCTCTTCCAGACGATATAGACCACTTAGGAAGCCGCCGAGTAAGATATGTCGGAGAATTATTACAGGCTAGAATGCGTGTCGGTATGACACAGATGAAGAGAAATATTCAGGACAGAATGTCGACTATAGAGCCAGACGTTAATCTTCCTGCACAGTTTATCTCTCCTCGACCATTCCAGGCTCGTATTAAGGAATTCTTCACCACTAACCAGCTTTCACAGTTCATGCTACAGGAAAATGCAGTAGCAGAACTAGAACATCTTCGCACTCTTTCAGCTCTAGGACCTGGCGGGTTAACCAGGGAACGTGCTGGAATAGAAGTTCGAGATGTGCATCCTTCTCACTACGGCCGTCTTTGCCCTATACACACACCAGAAGGTCCGAACATCGGTCTCGTACTACGTCTAGCTACTTATGCTCGAATAAATGAATTCGGCATGATAGAAACTCCTTATGCAAAGGTTAAGGGAGGCAAAGTCACTGACGAAGTTTCATATCTAAATGCCCTCGAAGAAGAAACTTTCCGAATCGCTCACGCTGCTACTCCTTATGATAAGGATGGAAAAATCACTGACGATGAAGTGGAAGTACGTATTAATGGAAAGCCTTCTATCGCCCTTCGTGATGAAGTGGACTATATAGACGTCTCTACTAATCAGGCTTTCTCTGTCGTTACATCACTTATCCCATTCCTAAACCACGATGATGCGAACCGCGCACTCATGGGATCAAACATGCAGAAACAGGCTACACCATGTATCGTTCCTGAAGCACCGCTAGTCGCTACAGGCATAGAGCGAAAGGCAGTCGAAGATACAGGAAGAATAATAGTCGCCCCTGAAGACGGTTCTGTTAACTATGTAGACTCTCAGAAAGTCATATTCGATGGTCATAAAAAGCGCCATGAATATAAGCTAGTTAACTTTGAAAGAACAAATGGATTCACAGTATTTCATCAGCGCCCAGTCGTAAACGTCGGAGATAAAGTTAAAAAGGGAACTGTGCTCGTAGATACTTCTACTTCAGTAAATGGACAGATCGCCCTCGGTCAAAATATGCTCGTGGCTTTCATGTCATGGTCAGGAGCGAACTATGAGGATGCTATCATTATTTCAGAGCGCCTAGTTAAGAATTCTAAATTCTCATCAGTTCATATAGAGGAATTCGTAGTAAACGTTCGTGATACTAAACTCGGTCCAGAAGTCACTACATGTGATATTCCAAACGTCGGTGAGGCAAAGTTAAAGAACTTAGCAGAAGACGGAATTATCAGAGTCGGTGCAGAAGTAAAGCCGGGAGATATTCTAGTCGGTAAAATCACACCTAAAGGCGAAACTCAGCTAACTCCTGAAGAGCGCCTTCTTCGATCTATCTTCGGTGAAAAGGCTCGTGATGTTAAAGATACTTCAAAGAGACTTGAAAACGGAAAGCAGGGACGTGTTATTTCAGTAAAAGTATTCTCTAGAGAAAAGGGAGATAAATTAGAATCAGGAATCATTAAGAAAATCTACATAGAAGTAGCTCAGCTTCGTCACGTTTCAGTCGGTGATAAACTAGCAGGACGTCACGGAAATAAAGGAGTTATCTCTAGAATTCTTCCTGAAGAAGATATGCCATACATGGCAGATGGTAGACAGGTGGACGTTATCCTAACTCCACTCGGTGTGCCTTCTCGTATGAACCTCGGACAAATATTAGAGCTTCACCTAGGTCTCGCTGCTAATACTCTAGGCTATCAGGCTATCGTTCCACCATTCGTAGGAGCGACAGACGTAGAAATTAAGGAAGAACTAAAGAAAGCAGGCTTCGATGAAAGCGGAAAGATGTGGCTTCGCGATGGACGAACAGGTGAGCAGTACAGCCAGCCAGTTTCCGTCGGTTATATGTACATTCTAAAGCTTCACCACATGGTGGAAGATAAGATACATATGAGATCTATCGGTCCTTACTCACTTATCACTCAGCAGCCTCTCGGAGGTAAAGCTCAGGGAGGAGGTCAGAGATTCGGAGAGATGGAAGTGTGGGCACTCCTCGGTCACGGTGTGGCACACACACTACGTGAAATGCTAACAGTAAAGTCAGACGATATTCAGGGTCGTTCATCTACATTTGACTCAATAGTCAAAGGCGAACCTATGGATTCTCCAAACATTCCAGCTTCATTTAACGTCTTATTAAACACTCTACGAGGCCTATCGCTCGATGTTAATTTGCTTAAATATAATAAGCCAGAAGGATATGAGCCACAGCAGGGTGATGATGTTAACTCTAATTATTAATTTAACCGTAGAAATCTATCTATATGTTTAAACATAAAAAAATTGATACCCAGGATTTCGATGCAGTCACACTAAAAGTGGCATCACCGGATAAAATCCTAGAATGGTCCTACGGTGAAGTTACAAAGCCGGAGACTATTAACTACAGAACTCAGCGCTCTGAAAAAAGCGGTCTATTCGATGAAAAGATATTCGGTCCAGATAAGGATTATGAATGTTACTGTGGAAAGTACAGAGGTATTCGCTATAAGGGTATAGTTTGTGAAAAGTGCGGAGTAGAAATCACGCGCTCCATAGTTCGCCGTGAGAGAATGGGTCATATAGAATTAGCGACACCTGTATCACATATCTGGTTCTTAAGAAGTATGCCGTCCCGAATAGGTCTTATCATGGGTATGTCCATGCCGGACCTCGAAAAGGTTATTTACTTTGCCGGATATATAGTTACAAAGGTCCATCATGCAGAAAAAGAAAAATTCCTAAAGGAGCTAGAAAGCGAATTTAAGAATAAAGTAAAGAATGCACAGGATGAAAAGACTAAAGAAGCATTGAAGGAACTTATGGTTCAGGCAAAGCAGGAGATCGAAGACCTTATGGAAGGACTAGTTCTAGACGAAGTTAAATATCATAAATTCTCATTAAAATACGGATCACTTTTCGAAGCTGGAATCGGTGCAGAAGCTATCTTTAATATCCTAAAGGATTTGGATATGCGAGCACTCGAGACTGAGCTAGAAGCAGCACTCGAAACTGCTAGTGCAGCAGATTCTGAAAAGCTAAATAAGCGTTTATCACTTATTAAGGCTATGAATGCTTCGAGTATTCGCCCAGAGTGGATGTTCTTAACTAGAATTCCAGTTATACCTCCAGGCATTCGCCCAATGGTCCCCCTCGATGGTGGCCGTTACGCCACATCAGATGTGAATGACCTTTACAGACGTGTTATTAATAGAAATAATCGTTTGCAAAAGCTTCGCGAAATCAGCGCTCCGGATGTTATCTTAAGAAATGAAAAGAGAATTCTTCAGGAAGCAGTAGATGCTTTGATCGACAATTCTATTCGCCAGGGAAATTCCGCTTTCTCTTCAGCTACTGCAGCGGCTAAGCGTGATCTAAAGTCACTTTCAGATAATCTAAAAGGCAAAAGAGGTCTCTTCCGTCAGAACCTTCTCGGTAAGCGTGTGGACTATTCAGGACGTTCTGTGATCGTCGTCGGTCCTGATCTTCATCTAGACCAGTGTGGACTACCTAAGCACATGGCACTAGAGCTATTCAGACCATTTGTCATTAATGGACTTCTAACTAAGGAGCTAGCCTTTAACATTCGTGGTGCAGGACGTCTCATAGACGACGGCATACCTGAAGTATGGGCAATTCTCGAAGATGTTATTAAAGATAAATACGTTCTCCTAAACCGTGCTCCTACTTTGCACAGACTGGGTATTCAGGCCTTTAAGCCGACCCTTATAGAAGGTAACGCTATTCAGGTTCATCCACTCGTATGTACTGCCTTTAACGCAGACTTCGACGGTGACCAGATGGCCGTTCACGTTCCACTAGGCGTAGAAGCTCAGATGGAGGCGAAGGAAGTCATGGCGGCAGATAAAAACATTCTAAAGCCAGGAAATGGAGATCCTACAGTTATTAGTAAATTACTTGATATCGTTCTCGGATGTTTCTGGATGACGAAGACAGTAGAAGGAGAGATCGGAGAAAATTCTATCTTTGCCACACCAGCAGATGCTATACTCGCTCGTGATTACGGTCAGATTACTTTCAGAGCAAAGATAAAAATGCTTCCTCCTGAATCACCAAAATTCAGAGAATTTAATGGTCAGGTTTTCGAAACTACTCTAGGACGCATACTCTTTAACGAATCTCTTCCAGCAGATTATCCATTCATTAATAAAGAGATAGACAGAAAGAAGCTTTCAGCTCTAATCGACGATTTAATTAATAGATATGGAATTGAAAATCTTCCAGCTACATTAGACAGCATTAAATCTTTCGGTTTCAAATACACAACAGTCTCAGGTACTACTTGGGGTATTGATGATATTAAGATTCCAGCAGGAAAGAAGGATGTTATAGAAAAGGCAAAGAAGCTTTCTGATCAGGTTATGCATTATTTCCACGAAGGTTTGCTAACTGAAGAGGAAAGAGTGAGAAAAAATATCGAAATCTGGCATAAGGCAAAGGGAGAAGTTGAAAAATTAATCCCTGCAACACTAGATAAGATGGGATCCGTTTACGACATGGTGACTTCAGGAGCTAGAGGATCGCTCGCTCAGATTACACAGATGGCCGGAATGAAAGGTTTGATCTCAAGCACATCTGGAGAGACTATCGAACATCCGATTCTATCATGTTCAAAGGAAGGTCTAACACCTATCGAATACTTCATTACTACTCACGGTGCACGTAAGGGTCTTTCAGATACGGCTTTAAACACTGCAAAGGCCGGTTACCTCACGAGAAAACTATTCGTCGTCGCACAGGATGTGGTTATTACAGAAAATGACTGTGGTACGAAGGATGGAATCACTATTAAGAAAGAAACAGCATCAGGTATAGACATTTCACTTTCGAAGAATATTCGTGGAAGAGTTCTAGCATCTGACGTCGTAGATTCTAAGGGCGAAACTGTATTTAAGAAGGGTCATTTGCTCTCAAAGCAGGATGCTCAGAAGGTGGAAGAGAGTGGAGTTATGGAAGTTATCGTTCGCTCACCACTATCATGTAAGAGTTCAAAGGGAGTTTGTTCACTTTGCTATGGACTAGACCTAGGAAAGAATAAAATGATAGACCTAGGAGAGGCTGTGGGAACTGTAGCGGCTCAGGCTATCGGAGAGCCAGGTACTCAGCTAACAATGCGTACTTTCCACTCAGGAGGTACAGCATCAGTCGGTGGAGACATCACTTCAGGTTTGCCTCGAGTGGAGGAAATCTTTGAAAAGAGAGGACCGAAGAATCCAGCTGTCGTTTGTACAGTAGATGGAGTAGTTTCTCTTATTAAAGACGAAGTGAAGGAAAAGACTATAGTCGTTTTGCCGGAAATAGATGATAAGGGCAAAGGCAAAAAGTCAGAAGTGGAATACACAGTAAACTTTAGAAGAATGCCTCTCGTTAAGGTGGGTGATAGAGTGAAGAAGGGAGATATTCTAACTGATGGATCAGTAGATGTAGATGAATTATTCAAATATGCAGGAAAGGAGCGCGCTCGAGAATACGTTATTCGTGAAGTAAGTAAGATTTACGAACTTCAGGGAGAGACGGTTTCTAGAAAACACATCGAAGTTATCGTTCGTCAGATGTTCTCTAGACGTAAGATTAAGGAAGCAGGAGCTACTACTCTTACTATCGGAGAAATCGTCGATCAGTACATACTAGATGAAGAAAATGCACGCGTTAAGGCACTCGGATTAGAGGAGGCGAAGGGTGAGCCAGTAGTTATGGGTATCACTGAAGTATCTCTCGCTCGAAAGAGTTTCTTAGCCGCTGCATCATTCCAGCACACTACACGTATTCTTATCACTAGCGCATGTCGTGGAAGTGAAGATAAGCTTCTAGGCCTAATGGAAAACGTTATTATCGGTAGACTTATTCCTGCAGGTACTGGATTTAAGGGAAGTAAGAAATATGAGATGATAGAGGCGATAAGGCCGAAATTAGAGGAATATACAGCGTAAGTAGTAAAAAGGTAAATCAAAAATAAAATGACAGTTTGGAGGGGTACACAAATTTTCTGCTGAAAATTTGTCCAGTCCTCGGGCTCTTCGCCCTGCGGAGCCCCCTCCAAACTGTCATTTTATTTTTGATATATGTGGTTAATCCTTACTGCGTGGTAGGGCGTGATACGGTGTATTATTTTTTCAATGTTTTTAATTTTTAGTATATACTTGTCTTATGTCCACGACCGTCGAACAAATTAAATCCCGCCTGAATGTAGCTGATGTTATCGGCGCATATGTCGAACTTAATAAAGCTGGGAATAGCTTAAAAGGAAAATGTCCATTTCATAATGAAAAGACTCCGTCATTTTTCGTCTCGCCAGACCGTGGCACATACTACTGTTTCGGATGCGGAGCAAAGGGCGACATCTTTTCATTCGTTGAGCAGTTCGAAGGCCTCGATTTTAAAGGTGCATTAAAAGTGCTCGCAGATAAAGCAGGAGTAGAAATAGTCTGGTCCCGTGAAGAGCGCGGAGTAGTAGATGAAAAGGAAAAGCTTTATGAAATCATGGAGGAGTCCACGAAGTTTTTCGAAAAGAATTTAGAGGGGGCAAAGGATGCGAATGCATATCTCGTGAAGCGCGGACTAAAGCCAGAAACTATTAAGGAGTTTCGTCTCGGCCTAGCACTTAGCGAATGGCGAACGCTTCATACATATCTGCGCTCTAAAGGTTACTCTGATGCCCTCATAGAAAAAGCTGGTTTGGCAAAGATGGCTGAGAGCGGAAAAGGGTATTATGACCGTTTCCGAGGCCGAATAATTTTCCCGATTTTCGACAGCGGGGGACGCGTGATAGCTTTTACTGGAAGAATATTAGTCGAGGATGAACAGTCTGCGAAATATTTAAATAGTCCAGAGACTCCGCTTTTTATTAAAGCAAATATACTTTATGGAATCGATAAAGCAAAATCTGCCATTCGCCAGAAAGGCTATTCAGTCTTCGTAGAAGGGCAAATGGATTTAATTCTTTGCCATCAGGCGGGATATAAAAACATAGTGGCAGGTTCAGGAACAGCACTCACTGATTCTGTGACGAATAAGGATGAGGCTGTGAATAATTTCGGAATTATTCGCCGACTTTCGAATAACATTATCTTCGTCTACGATGCCGACGAGGCAGGGCAAAAAGCTGCCGAAAGAAGTGCTGAAATAGCCCTTTCGCTCGGAATGGATGTGAAGATAGCTAGCCTTCCGGATGGACTTGATCCCGCAGATGCTATTTTAAAAGACGTGGAAATCTGGAAGAATGCCTTAAAGAATGCGAATCATGTTATAGAATTCGTTCTGGAGATGGTCATTAAAACTGCACCGGATGAGAGAAGGGTGGCCCGCATGGTTTCAGAGAGAGTTTTGCCTTTAGTCTCACGCCTAGACAGGACTACAGAGCAGGCGCATTTTATAAAAATAATTAAAGAGAAGACAGGGATTAGCGAAGAGGCACTCGGTGCGGATGTGAAAAAGTTCGCCCAGCGTCAGTCTGCAGAAAAATTTGCAAAAAAAGAGGGAATGCAGGCACCACGCTTTTTAGAGCAAAGAAGAAATACTCGTCCAGTAGCTTCCACGAATGCTCCATCTAGAAAGGACTCTTTGCTCGTAAAAGCTATCGGTATGATTTGCTGGCAGACTTTGCTCCCAGCTGATTCTGATAAAAGGAAAGTGGATATAGAGAAGTTTAAAAAGGGAATCGCTAAAGCGGTCGGTGAAGATTATGAAGTTTTAGAAAAAAATATTTCTGGCATTTTAAGTGATGCCGCTTTTGAGGCTGAGGCGTATTATAGCGGTTCGGCTAATTTAGAAGAGGATTCAGAGGAGCTTTTAATGGCGCTCGAAGAAGACGTCCTAAAAAGGCGCTTTGCCGAGGTAATGAAAGAAATCGTACAGGCTGAGCGTAGTAAGAACGAATCCTTGGCAAAGGAGCTCTTAGTAGCCTGCCAGGAAATCACAAAAAAGCTTGAGGAAATAGCCCAAAAGCGCCGTGTGATTAAAAAACAATAGGTCTTGATTTTGTTTAAAATTAAGGTAATATGAGTCGTGAATAACACGACCCAAATTTTATTTTTATATGAAAAAAACTAAAAAACTTTTAAAGAAGAAGGCGGTGAAAGTAGGCAAAAAGAAGGTTGTAAAGGCATCGAAAAAGATGGTTTTACCAAAGACAAAAAAGGCAGGAAAGCCGGAGAAGGGTGCGAAGGGCTTTGCCTCGACCAGAGGTGCGAATCATAAGAAGGATTTCGAGGTGCGTTCAGAAAGGCTCTTAGCAAAGGGCCGTGAAAGAGGCTTCGTTACTTATGATGAGATTTTAAAGGAATTCCCAAACATTGAGACGGATATAATGTTCCTCGATGAGCTTTATTCTAGATTCACGACGACAGGCATAGACGTTTTAGAAGGCGGAGGACTGCTCGACATGGAAGCAGAAGACGCAGCGAAGAAGTCTACTTACGGCTCGAAGAGTGATTCTTCATATGACTCTATTCAGATGTATTTGAAGGAAATCGGTCAGTATCCGCTAGTTTCTGCGAATGAAGAGAAGGAGCTCGCTAGAAGAATCGAAAAGGGTGATACAGAGGCAAAGGGACTTTTGGCAAAGGCGAACCTTCGCTTGGTGGTGTCTATCGCAAAAAAGTATGTCGGACGATCTCCTGATTTAACTTTGCTCGATTTAATACAGGAAGGAAACCTCGGTCTCTTTAAGGCGGTGGATAAATTCGACTGGACAAAGGGTTATAAGTTTTCTACTTATGCCACATGGTGGATTCGTCAGGCTATTACGCGTGCTTTAGCGGATCAGTCGAGGACTATAAGAATTCCAGTTCACATGGTGGAGACTATAGCGAAGTATAAACAAATAGTTCGCCGACTTTCTCAGGATCTCGGACGTGAACCTTTGCCTGATGAGATAGCCGTGGAAATGGGCCTAGATGTAGAGAAAGTTTATCAGATAGAGAAAATAGATCAGGATACTATATCCCTAGAGAATCCAGTCGGTGAAGACAGCGGAGATGAGAGATCTACTCTCGGTGACTTTTTACCAGATGATAAAATCCCAATGCCAGATCAGGAGGCATCTCGAAGAATTCTTCGTGATCAAGTTCGCGAAATTTTAAATGAACTTTCAGAAAAAGAGCGAAAGATTTTGGAAATGAGGCATGGATTAAGCGATGGTATTACACATACTCTAGAGGAAGTGGGGAAGGAGTTTGGAGTTACTCGTGAGAGAATACGACAAATAGAGGCGAAGGCGCATGAGAAGATTAGGCAGCATGAGAAAATAAATAGGCTGAAGAATTACTAGAGCAAAACAAAATACGAACATTTAGTAGCCACGCATAAAACTCTGCTGAGTTTTTGCTCTGCTCGGGCCGTCGCCCTGCGCAAGGGCTACTAAATGTTCGTATTTTGTTTTGCCCTTGGAGTTTGACATTATAGTACTGTGTGTGCTAGTATATTATCGAAACCAACCGAAAACCGTACTGAAGGAATATGAAGAAGATCATTGTTGTTAGCGTTGTTATGGCGTTTATCGCCATGTTTTCCATGTTCACCGTGGCCTCCTCGGGCGCGCAAACGCCGGAGGAGATTAAGGCAGAGCTCGGCATTAAAAAGGCCGAAGTGAAGCCGGCACCGAAACCGTCGGTGTCGCAGATCGAAAAGTCGATAAGCGACATTAAAAAGGAGGCGAAGTTCGGCGCGACACTGAGGAAGTCTGAATACTTCTACCGAGTCGTCATCCTGTCTGGGAACTTAACTTGGAGTATTGCGAGGAATGATTTTACCACTAAGGAAAAACCAAAAGTGGTGGATCAGCTCGAAACCCTAAGTTCCGTCCTGAAGGTGACTGAGGAGGTATTCCATGGGGTCGTGAAGGATGGCTCAGAGCGGATGGAGAAACTTTCGAAAGAAACCGTCCCATCAGGTGAGCCAGACCGCATGGTACACCTTTACTGCTTGAAGGACGCGAGCAATGCAGTAGTGGTGAACACCTCGATAGCCGGCGCATTCACCTTTTGCAAAAGCAACACCCTAGCGCAAATTCAGAAGCTGAAACTGTAATAAGCGGGGGGGTAGTGTGAATTTTCTCAGAGACCGCGTTTAACCGACGTGGTCTTTTTTATTTAACTTTGTTTTACCTCTAGGGTGCATGTCAACTCATATGACCATGACACCCAAATCATCTAACGGGGCTTCTTTTAAATGACACCATTGTTGTTGTTAATTTCTTCTTTGTGTCGATAGATTTTGATCCCATTTTCTTCTGATATGCCTTGTACAAATTATC
>JAPLZH010000060.1 GCA_026395105.1 Candidatus Tayloriibacteriota bacterium | reverse complement strand
CTTGTACTTAAGAGGAAAATATCATTCGGTTCATTCAGAGAGAAGACTGCTGAGACCTTAGCTATACTTCTGTCTGTCTTAATGTCATACAAACAACAGGGCACGATGACGTCTTACTTAAAAGGGGTGTGAGGGGTTACTTTTGTAACTTCTAACATAGAGTCATGAAAGTATGGCCTAGAATAATGGTATCTTAGAATCGAATTTCTATTTAGTATATTTTTATTCGCCTTTCAACTCATTGCTTATAGGTATATAATCTGATTATGCAAAATAAAAAAACTATAAATATTTTCGGCCTCGGGCGCATGGGCGCGCAGGTCGCTCGTAGGCTTCATAAAGCAGGTTTTAATGTTAATGCTTGGAACCGCTCACCGGAGCCAGTAGCTGAGATTAAAAAGTCAGGAATTTTCGGCACGAATGATATGGAGGAAATTATAAAGAAAAATGAGGGCGAGGAGACTCGAATCTTTTGGATAATGCTTCCACACAGCATAGTAGAGGATTTCATTTTTGGCAAAGAGCATCTCGGAAAGTATTTAAGAAAGGGAGACATAGTGATAGACGGTGGAAATTCATTCTATGAAGAATCAGTTCGTAGAGGGGCGCTCCTAAAGAGAAAGGGAATTTTCTTTTTTGATAGCGGGACGAGCGGTGGAGTCTGGGGAGAGAAAAATGGCTTTGCATTAATGATCGGCGGGGCAAAAGAAAAATGGCCTGTCATGGAGCCTTTCTTTAAAGCACTTTCTTCTGGAAATAATTACGCATATTTAGGAAGGGCGGGGGCCGGACATTTTACGAAGATGGTACACAACGGAATAGAATACGGAATGATGGAGGCTATTGGTGAAGGTTATGCTGTTTTAGAAGCTAGTCCTTTTAAATTAAATCTAAATGATGTGACTAGAGTTTATCAGGAAGGTTCTGTCGTCAGAAGCTGGCTTATAGATCTTTGCCGAAATATCTTTGAAAATGAAAATGTGAAAAAGGCTATCGGGAAAATAGACGCGACAGGTGAAGGAGAATGGACTGTTAAGACGGCAAAGAAATTAGGAGTAGATGCAAGGGTAATAGAAGCATCTCTTAAAGTCAGACGTGAGTCAGCTAATCCTAAAAATCAGAAAAAGTTTTCAAATAAAATAGTGGCGCTTCTAAGGAAACAGTTCGGTGGGCATGCGATATATACAAAGAAATAATTAAATGAATTTTATAGAAGTAAAAAATCAAGCTGAGGAAAATGTGGGTGTTTCGGCATTGGCCGAGCGCATTTGTAATGCACTAATAGAGGGTAAAAAAGCACTATGGCTAGTGTCAGGCGGTTCGAATATTCCTATAGCCGTGAAAGTGATGCGCATCATAAAAAGCGAAGGTGGAATTTCCGAGAAAAAACTAGGGAATTTAACTGTCACTTTAATGGACGAAAGGTATGGTCCCGTCGGTCACGCTGATTCGAACTGGAAACAGCTAATGGACAGCGGATTTTCTTTTAGCGATATTAATACGATGCCTGTTCTTACAGGGCTCGGATTAGAAGAGACTGAGAGTGAATGGGCTAGTCAAATTAAAAAAGTTTTTGCTTCTAAGGCTGTGATTATGGGTCAATTCGGCATGGGATCAGACGGACACATAGCCGGAATTCTTCCGAATTCTCCAGCAGTTTCTGAGAGTGGGTTAGTCTCTGCATATCAGTCTGAAAAATTTACACGTATAACTTTGACCTTCGAAACCCTTAAAAAAATAGATGTCGCTTATCTTTTTGCTTTCGGTGATTCTAAAAAAGAGCAAATAAAGAAACTTCACGATAGTGAAAATGATAGTAAAAATATTTCTTTAGCTGAACAGCCGGCGCAGATATTAAAGAGTTTAAAAGAAGTTTACATTTATTGTAATTAGTATAAATGATATAATTTCTACATGAAAAATAGAAAAGGTTTTTCTTTGCCATTATTATTAATAGTAGTTTTATTAGTTATCTTAAGCGTCGGAGTTTTTTTCTTTTTTAGAAATAGCCAAAAGAATATGGTTTGGAATGAACCTAATTTTTTCGATTCAGAATTTTTAGGTGTGTCATATATAAAAATAGCCGATTCAGGTAATAGTGCCCCTTTGTGGAGTAAGGTCTTTGGTAGCGAAATATCGAAGACTGATAAAGAATTCCTAAATAAGTATTTAGCGAACTTTTCTATAAAGAATTTACCGCCAGTAAGTCAGTCGAATGATTTGATTAAGAAATATAAGAATCTCCTTAATGTCTTCGATTCGGCTAAAGTTCTGAATTCATATCAGTGCTCGTATCAGATGGGAGAAGTCTGTAATTTTAGTGTAATTATGGATGCATCGAATTTAGCTAGTTTAAGGGCTACAGTTTTTCTTAATCAGAATAAATTACCTGAGGCAGTATCCGAAGCAAAATCCATCATAAATGTGGGAGAGAGTATTTCAAATAACGGAGATGATGTTATAAATTTGTTGGTGGGTTGGAAAATACAAAGACTCGGTTATCAGATCATTAAAGGAATAAATGAGAAGGGTGAAAAAACTTATTTAACGACAGAAGAAATAGGTAATAAAATTAGTGATTTAAGAAAGTCACATACTTTTGTTCTTAAGCTTATGTATATAAGGAATAGTGAGATAATAGATTACATTACTTCTGAAAATAATGAACTATCTAACCTAGTTCTGTTCGAGGAATTAAAAGAGCCTGTAAGTATATTTAGGAAGGAGATAGGGTCTGGTTTAGGTTGGGATACAGGAGAGACTAAAAAGTATTTTTATGATTCTATTAAGAATGAGATTTCTAATATAGAAAAGCCGTGCGGAGATGAGATAAAAGACAGTAAGATAGGAATTAAGCTAGATCAAAATAATAAACAGGAGGAGAATTATGTTGGTAAAGAATTATACATCGTCACGTATGCTCCTCTTGGTAGTTCTAATGTTAAAAGGTGTGAAGTAGAGTCGTTAATAAACAGTTTGAAAAATTAAAAGTTTAATAGCTAAAATATTTAAAGATACCGCTAAAGCAAAAAGGAGCCCGAGAGGCTCCTTTTTTGCTTTAGCAATATACTAATTAAACATTTCTGGAAATATTAGAAACCAAAAATGTTTTTGAAGAAGTTTCCAATGCTACCGAAAAAACCTGGATGATTTTCTGGTGCATTGTTTGTGGAATTCTGAACTGGCTTTGCTCCATCTATTATAGATGAGGCGACGACTGATGTTCCATTTACTGTACCCTGAACTATTACTGAGTCACCGACCGCCACATTTGAGAGAGCGATAGTGTTTTGTCCCTCTACTATTTTTGCATTTGTGACATCAACTATGTAGACCACATTACTTTTTGTATTAACTGTTATCGAAGATCCGCTTATAGATGCTACAGTCCCAGCGATTATCGGCTGGCCATTTCCTGTGATAGGAGATACTGGTATGGTAGATGAAGCATTACGTGGTCGGCCATTTTTATCTAATTCTTTTCCATCCTGTTCACCGTTTTTCCAAAGATTTCCGGCTGGCATTAAACCATCACGGATAGTAGTAGCGACTACATTTGTCCCTGTTACTGTTCCCTGAACAGTAACAGAATCACCGACAGCTATAGCAGAGAAAGTGCTTGTGGCATTATTTTTCAAAACGGTCGCATTTGTACCATCAACTGTAAAAACGACGGACGTGGCTGGACTTTGATTAGTACTGACAGTACCTTCAGAATTTTTATCTTCGCCGATTCTCATCGGTCTTTTCATACTAGTAACTGTTAAAGTCGTTCCGTTTATGGCAGTGACTTTTCCAGCTACTGCTGGCCTAAAACCGTTTTTGCCCATCATGCCGACCCTTTGACCGTTAGGGGACTGGCCTGGATTCTTAGAAGAATCGTCGGTTTGCGCTGACACAGAAGTCGTGAGCAAAGTGGCTGATGCTAATAAAGCTGCTAATGTATAAATGTATTTTTTATTTTTAATCATATATTTTATGAATTATCTGATAATTTAGAGGTCTTTTGACCTTTCACATGTATAGTACGTGTCCTGTGTGCAAAATGGTGCAAATGATATAATTAAAATAATGGAGTCATTTGATCAAATATTAAAATTTGTAGACCTTATACATCAGTTCCGCGCCGTGGAAAGAATGCTTTTGGTCAAAGATAGCGAAAGGAGGGAAAACGATGTGGAACATTCATTTTCTTTGGCAATGCTCGCTTGGTATATTAATTCGACTTATAAACTCGGACTGAATACCGATAAGCTTTTTAAATACGCGCTGGCACATGATCTAGTAGAGGTCTTTGCCGGAGATACTTACTTTTTTCATAAAGATCAGTCAGTCCTCGATAGTAAACAAAAGCGTGAAGAAGAAGCGGCAGAAATTCTAAAGGCAAAATTTCCGGAATTTCCTGAACTCCACGAAATCATTCATGAATATGAAAAGCGAAAAGATGATGAAAGTAAATTTGTATATGCATTAGATAAAGTGGAGCCAGTCCTTAGTATTTATCGGGACGGTGGTAGGACTTGGAGAAAAAATAAAGTTACATTAGATATGCTGAAGACGATGAAAATTCCAAAGGTGGCAATAGACAAAAACATTGCGAAGATTTTTCAAGAATTAGTGGAGCGTTTAGAAAAGGAACATGAAGTGCTTTTTAATAAATGAAGCTAAATAATATGATTAAAGATAAAAAATATATAGAGCATAAAGGCAAAGTGATATAGAGGGATTCGCGCTTTAGTCATGTGATGGCCATAACTCTCGATCCGACGTCTGGAAATAAGCGGGGAATCGTCCGCTGTATTACGAGTCGTGAGGGGAATGTGGAAATCGCAGGATATGTAGACAGGAGTGAACTTCACTTAATCACGGGTGATACTCTAGAAAGTTTTAAAATAGGCGGAAGATTAAAAATAAAAAATGAAGAGGAAATTATAAAAAAGCTCACGCCTTCTGGCTGTGATTTTATAGGACTCGAAGACCCTGATATCTGGGTAGATGAAAAGAGTTCTTTGCTCCATGTTTACTTTACGATTCCGATTAAACCAGCCGAGGGCAGTAAAGAAAAAATAAAAATTCATCTCGGCCATGCTGTCGGAAAAGATTTAGATTCGCTAGAAATGACGATGCCGGTACTTCAGGACAATGCCATAAATAGTGCAAAGGAACTCTCTGTGGCACCAGTAAATAGAAAAGGTTTTCGTTATAACCTTATAGAATCTAGGGACCGCGCTCCGCAGGCTAAGTACTCCGTGGTGGAGGTTGCCATCACTACAGATATGGGTGGTGTCTGGAAATACGGGGACGTCGTTTTTCACCCAGGAGAAAAGAAAATTCCATGGATCGGTGGACACGCATCTCCAGGTCCGCTTTTTCCGAAGTCTTTTATAGATATCGGAGAAGGAAAAACGGTCGGAGTCATAAACGGCCGTGAGGCAAATAAAAAGCTTGGAGATAAAATTCTTTACGGAATGTTTTCAGTCGGCCTTTTTATTTATGATTATGAAAAAGGCAAAATAGACTGGGTTTCCCCAGAGCCATTTATTCAGGACAGTTCGGCGAAAACAATAACCTTTGCCAGTCAGTTTATAGAAACCGGAAAAGGCGAGGGGATTCTATATGCGCATGTGGATGATTCTTTTGTACGAGCATATACCATAAATTCTGATGATATAAAAAGTTCACTGCCGAAAAGTCTGGTATAATATGCTCTATGAATATCATTGAAGTTAAAAATCTTTCGAAGAGTTTTTCGGATTTTAAGGCCGTGGAGGATATTTCTTTTAGCGTGGCTAAGGGGGAAATCTTTGCCTTTCTGGGGCCGAATGGTGCTGGAAAATCTACGACCATTAAGATGCTTACTACGCTTTCGAAGCCTACTTCCGGCGAAATTACGCTTAATGGTTTTAATCCAGTAAAAAATGCCGACGCTGTCAGACATTCATTCGGAATAGTTTTTCAGGATCCTAGTTTGGATGATGAGCTTACTGCTTATGAAAATATGGAATTTCACGGCGTTCTTTACGGTGTTCCGAAAGTTTTACGAAGGCAAAGAATAGAAGAGCTTATGAAATTCGTGGAGCTTTGGGATAGGAAAAACAGCCTCGTGAAGGAATTTTCTGGAGGTATGAAAAGGCGTCTCGAAATCGCTCGTGGCCTTTTGCATCATCCGAAAATTCTTTTCCTAGATGAGCCGACGCTAGGCCTAGACCCACAAACCAGAAATCATATGTGGAATTATCTTAGTGAATTAAATAAAACAGAAGGTATTACGGTTTTTTTCACCACGCACTATATGGAAGAGGCGGATAAGATAGCGCAAAGGATAGCTATTATCGACCATGGAAAGATAATTGCCTTAGGTACATCTGCTGAATTAAAAGCAAAGACAGGTAAGGCCACACTCGAAGAAGCCTTTCTCTCTTTGACCGGAAAAGTTATTCGTGAAGAGGAGGCGGGGCCACTAGATATGCTCAGAATGGGAAGGAGAATGTGGAGGGGTGGTGGGAGGAAATAGAAGAAACAGATAAAAAATCGGCGGGAAATAAAACTTTTGAAACTTTTAAATTATGAAAACAATATACATTTTATGGTTAAGGCAAATAAAGCGGTATCTTCGATCTAAATCTAGGATCGTCGGCTCTTTAGTACAGCCAATGCTTTTTCTCGTGGCACTTGGCTTCGGACTTGGGCCTGTTTTCCAGAAGGCTGGGCAGGGGAATTATGTAGAATTTCTGGTTCCGGGAATTATCGGCATGGGAATTATTTTTACATCCATCTTTTCCGGAATGGAAATTATTTGGGACAGACAGTTCGGATTTCTTAAAGAGACTCTAGTGGCTCCCGTAACTCGCCTTAATATTATGGTGGGAAGAACACTTGGCGGAGCGACTGTCGCCACTTCGCAGGGAATTATCATACTATTAATGTCGCTTGTCGTCGGCTTTAGACTTAGTAATTGGCTTTTGGCGATTCCGGCAGTCGTCATAATGTTTTTAACCGCTTTTCTTTTTACAGCACTAGGCACTGCGATAGCCTCAAAGATAGATGATATGCAGGGTTTCCAGCTAATAGTGAACTTCCTTATCATGCCTTTATTTTTCCTATCCGGTGCGCTCTTTCCTTTGAATAATTTGCCAAAATCGATTTCCATAATAGCGAATTTAGACCCACTGACATACGGCATAGATGCACTCAGATATTTTCTAGCTGGAGCGGGGGCAAATCATTTCGGCGTGGGAATAGATATAGTCGTTTTAACTTCTGTCACGCTTCTCTTTTTAGGTGTGGGCAGTTATCTTTTCAATAAAATACAAATTTAGTTAGAAAAGTGGGTGCTGTGGCTTTTTTGACTTTGACTCTAATACCCCTATGGGGTATAATGTCTTCACTATGCGAGAAGATATTAAAAAAAGAGCGACTAGAAGATTAAAAATAATAAATGGGCAGATTAGGGGACTAGAAAAAATGGTTGAGGAAGAGAAATACTGTATAGATATTATTACTCAGACTGAAGCTATACGCGAAGCGCTTTCTAGCGTTCGTGATTTAATTTTGCAAAATCATCTTTTAACTCATTTAACGCATCAAATGCAAAATGGCGAAGAGAAAAAAGCTACAAATGAGATGATGAAGGTTTATAAATTAATCGGCAAAAAATAATGTCAAATAAGACTATTTTAGATGTTAAAGGAATGCATTGCCGATCATGCGAAATGATTCTCGAGAAAAATATCGGGGAAATAAAAGGTGTGAATAATGTTAAGGCAAATTCTAAAAGAGGAACAGTAGAGATAGAGACAGAAAAGAAATTAGAAATCGCTGGAGTGGATTTTGTAAAAATAGAAAAAGCGGTAATCTCAGCAGGTTATAGCCTCGGCCGAGAAGATAAAAAGCATTTCTTTTCTAGAAATCAGAATGACTATATAGAATTATTGGCCTCAGCTGTGATTCTTTTTGCCGTTTATGAATTAGCAAAATGGTTCGGAATCTTCGAATTAAATATTAGTGCTAGTTCTACGCCCGGCCTTCTTAGTGTGCTTCTGATCGGACTTACAGCTGGTGTGTCTACATGTATGGCGCTTATAGGCGGTCTAGTGCTTGGCATCTCTTCGAATTATGCAGAGATTCATCCTGAGGCTACACCTTTGCAAAAGTTTAAACCACATATCTTTTTTAATGCTGGGCGATTACTTTCATATATTATTCTCGGAGGATTAATAGGCCTTATTGGCTCCACACTAAAGCTTTCTTCATCCCTCCTCGGAATTATCACGGTGATCCTAGGCTTCGTCATGCTATTTCTCGGCCTTAAAATTATCGGAATATTTCCAAAATTAAATAATAAAAGCATTGTTTTACCAAAAGGTATTAGTAAAATATTCGGATTAGGTGGGCGAGAAGGTGCGAATAGCGAGTATAGTCATCGCGGTGCATTAATTACCGGTGCTCTCACATTCTTCGTTCCATGCGGTTTCACTCAGGCAATGCAGTTATACGCCGTGAGCACTGGAAGTTTCTGGAGTGGGGCACTCATAATGGGTGCATTTGCGCTCGGCACACTCCCAGGAATTATCGGAATCGGCGGTCTGACATCTGCCATTAAAGGTTCCTTTGCCAGATACTTTTTCAAATTTGCTGGCCTCGTCGTTATATCCCTCGCCATCTTTAATATGTCTACTGGTTATAGATTAAGCCACTAGTGTCCGCTTAAAAATCCCTCCACATAGAAAAAACCCTTAGGATAAGGGATAATATGTTTATCGAAACCATTATCAACTTAATACTGCCTAAGGGCTCTTTCGTATGCATTATTCTAGCACAATTTTTAGTCAGA
>JAPLZH010000007.1 GCA_026395105.1 Candidatus Tayloriibacteriota bacterium | reverse complement strand
ATCCTAGCTTTAATTTCAATGTCAGTTAGTCTCATTACGTCATGTATTCTACCATGGTGGCTAGATGAATACTTGTGTTGTTATACACAGTACCAGAAAGCACGATGACGGCTTACTTAAAAGGGGTGTGAGGGGTTACCGTCAAATCCCTTCCCAAAATGGGTTCTTTGTGTTATCCTTTCAATTCGGCTTTTTAGAGAGATTCGACCTCTGAAATACTGTTTTAAGTTCAAATAATTAAGTTTTCTATAATATAAATAATATGGCGTATTTTAAGAAGCAGGGAGGATTTAGTGGTGGTGATAGGGATTTCAGACCGACTGAAAAGTTTAAGGCTACTTGTGCTGAATGTCATAAGCCCTGTGAAGTACCTTTTCGCCCGACAGGCGGTAAGCCTGTTTACTGCAGGAATTGTTTTAGTAAAAATAAGCCAGAAGGCTCTAGCGATTTCGGAAGAAAAGATTTCCGCGATGACCGCCGTTCTGCTCCAAGATTTGCCGAGAAGAGATTTTCTCCAGCGAGGCCAGATTTCCGCGATAATCGCCAGCCGTCAGAATCAAATGATACAAAGAGACTTCTAGAAACAGTTATCGTAAAACTAGATAAACTCATAGAGGTATGTCAAAAGATGAAGTAATATTAAGGTTTCAAAATGCATCTTTCGAATATGGTGCGAACTGTAAAATCTTTGATGAGATCGACTGTGCAGTTCGCCGTGGTTCGAAGGTGACTATAATGGGGCAAAATGGCGCTGGTAAAAGCACGCTTTTTCAGCTTATCACTCAGAAATTAAAGCTAGAATCTGGTGAACTTTTCATAACGAATGGCGTGACTATAGCCATAGCTCGTCAGGTTATTCCGAGAGATGAGCTTAATCTTACCCTTCGTGATTTTTTTCAAAAAGCATTTGATGATTCTGTAAAAGCGGGTCTTCGAAAAGATATCGGTAAAATTCATGACATTGATCCCCGCATTGACGAAGTTCTAGAGGTTGTGAATTTAAAAGGTCATAGTAAACTTCACGACCGTATAGTGAAGTCATTTTCTGGTGGACAGCAGGCTAGAATTCTTTTAGCCTCAGCCCTCATTCAGGATTCAGATTTGCTCTTACTAGATGAGCCGACGAATAATCTAGATAAGGCTGGAATAGAACATTTGACTCAATTTTTAATAAACTATGAAAAGACCGTCATAGTAATATCCCATGATGCAGAATTTTTAAATAAATTTACTGACGGCGTTTTGTATTTAGATGTTTTTACAAAGAAAATGGAGCAGTATGTAGGTAACTATTTTGACGTGGTGTCACAGATCACATCTCGCCTAGAAAAAGAAAACCGTGCGAATGCGCTTTTGGAAAAGAAGATACAGGATAATAAAGATAAGGCGAACTTTTTTGCAAATAAGGGAGGAAGAATGCGTTTAGTGGCTAAAAGAATGCGCGAAAAAGCGGATGAGATGGAGGAAGAGATAGTGGATGTGAGAAGAGAAGATAAAACTATTAAACCTTTTACTATACAGGCTCAGCCGGAGCTCATTGGCGAGATTATAAAAATCACTGAATACGGAATTATAAATCCGAAAAATCATAAGCCGGTCCGAAGGCAAACAAAAATCGCTTTGAGAAGGAATAAGCATCTTTTGCTTAAAGGGCCGAATGGAATAGGAAAGACGACGCTCCTAGAATCTATAGCTACAGGTAAAAATCCTGGTTCTGCTATTTTACCTGGTACCAGAGTGGGGTATTATAGACAGGATTTTTCGACTTTAAATTTTGAGGACAGTGTTTATGATTCTCTTATGTCTGTCATGGAAAAGAAAATAGAGCTGGAGATGCGCACGGTCGCTGCAGGTTTTCTAATAACTGGGGACATGATATATACGAAGATCGGTTCGCTTTCTGAAGGGCAAAAGGGGTTAGTCGCTTTCGCTAGACTTTTACTACAAAAGCCTGGTCTACTTATACTAGATGAACCGACAAATCATATTAATTTCCGTCATATTCCAGTAATAGCCGAAGCCTTAAATAAATACGAGGGCGCAATGATCCTAGTCTCCCACGTTCCCGAATTCGTCGAAAAAATACGCATTGATGAGATTTTAGACCTAGAAAAATAGAAGGCTGTGCCATGTCAACTCATATGACCATGACACCCAAATCATCTAACGGGGCTTCTTTTAAATGACACCATTGTTGTTGTTAATTTCTTCTTTGTGTCGATAGATTTTGATCCCATTTTCTTCTGATATGCCTTGTACAAATTATC
>JAPLZH010000080.1 GCA_026395105.1 Candidatus Tayloriibacteriota bacterium | reverse complement strand
GATAATTTGTACAAGGCATATCAGAAGAAAATGGGATCAAAATCTATCGACACAAAGAAGAAATTAACAACAACAATGGTGTCATTTAAAAGAAGCCCCGTTAGATGATTTGGGTGTCATGGTCATATGAGTTGACATGGCCTAATGTAACAGAACCTAAAAGACCCGCCAAAGCGGATCTTTTAGAGGCTTGCCCCCAGCAATAATGCCGATGAGGAGTTTTTAGCTCCGCAAGCCTTATGCCGACTATGATATATCAACCGAAATTTTAGTCAACAGCTTTTAGCACAAAAACTTTATCAAAATTTTATCTCTGTCGTCCTACCTTTATTCTCGGCCCTATTTCCCCTCCCCGCAAATCCTCAAAACCGCGAGCTCTAGGGGCAAAGATGGAATAGAAGATCGGGAAATAGCAGGCACAGCTTCTAAAAGAGCGAGTAAAATTTTCGGCATGGAAACAGGTATAGAAACTGACATCGAAACCGCCGGAGTCTGGACCACCCCCGCTAATCTCTTTGCCATCTCTATGTCCTCTGCTGAATATTCTTTTAGGAAATTACCCGCGCGGGCAAAAGTAGGTGCGTGCTTAAACATCATAATCATGCGGGCTTTTTCTATGGCTAATTCGGCAAAAATTTTCATATCTATTCCTTCGGCCAACGCGCGCTCGAGCGCCGAAAAAGCAGAATCTTTCCCAGCCTCACCGCCGAGAGCTAATGCATCTATAAAATTCCGAACGAGCTCTGCCTTCGGGGCTCCAGTCACTAGCTCCACCTCATTTAGTGTAATTTTCTTATCTTTCGAATAACTAAAAATCTTTTGCATTACGCCTAGCGTATCGCGGAAGGAATTGTCCCCAAGTCCCGCCACTAAATCCCCCGCACCAGCCTCCATACTAAATCCTTCTTTTTTCGCCACGCTTCCCACATATTCACGAAGCAGTGCGCGAGAAGGCTTTTTTAATTCAAAAATCTGACATCTGGAAATCACAGTATCCGGAAGTTTATCAGGCTCTGTAGTCGCCAGCATAAAAATCACATGCTTCGGCGGTTCTTCGAGGGTTTTTAAAAGAGCATTGAATGCCTCCTTCGTTAGCATATGAACTTCGTCCACTATATAAACTTTATAAGAAGATTCGAAAGGTAATGTATGCACCGACTCACGAAGCTCACGAATATCATCTATTCCACGATTCGAAGCCGCGTCTATTTCATAAATATCAGTGTCTGAACATCCTATAGCCTTTGCAAAAATCCTAGCGAGAGTCGTTTTGCCCGTTCCTCTTCCACCACTAAAAAGATATGCATGAGAAATTCGGCCGAGCTTAACTGAGCCCTCTAAGACCTTCACTACATGTTCCTGACCGACGACATCCGCCCAAGCCTGCGGTCTGTGCTTCCTGTATAAAACAGCATCATTTTCGGCCGGCTTTTTTTCATCTTTATTCATAGGAAAAGTATATCATGCAAAATTAAAAATTGTTAAAAGGCAAAGATAGTCGATGAAATTTGATAATAAGAAAACACTGGATATGTTCTCAGGCGCCTCTCTAGACTCCTGTATACATTATCCAGTGCTTGCGAAATCGAAGGTTCCCATCTTTTTGGAAGAACTAGCTACCTTTGAAGTAGGACAGTAGAATTAATGTATTAACAAAATAATTAATTTAATTGTCATATGAAATATCATCATTTGTCTTTTGGAGAGAGGTTTTGTATTGAGAAAATGTATAGCGCAGGATCTGCA
>JAPLZH010000065.1 GCA_026395105.1 Candidatus Tayloriibacteriota bacterium | reverse complement strand
GATAATTTGTACAAGGCATATCAGAAGAAAATGGGATCAAAATCTATCGACACAAAGAAGAAATTAACAACAACAATGGTGTCATTTAAAAGAAGCCCCGTTAGATGATTTGGGTGTCATGGTCATATGAGTTGACATGGCGGAAGGGATCTAGCAGGAATCTGGCTAGTGCTATTTTTTACCGGCAAATTTAGCGTAATTCAAATCCTGCTTTCACCGTAATCATCACCTCTTTATTAATGCTTCCTGTATCGTATGAGCCGTAATCAGAGACCTCTACGGAGCCGGCTGGAAGAACCTGAACCACGCCTCCAGCTGCGCTTACTAGATTACCGAGCTTCTTTCCCCCGGCGGAGGCTATTTTATCTGCACGCGCCTCTGCGTCGCGAATAGCATTACCGAGGAGACTTACGCGAAGGTCGGCGAGTTTAGAATAATAATATTCAGGATTTCCAGTAGAGAAAATGACACCGTTATCTACGAGTGCTTTCGTATTCTTTGCTAAACCAGTAATTTTTTCCACATCGTTTGAGCTTACGAGTACCGACTGATGAAGATTATATTCCCTCTCTGTGCTCGGCGAAGTATCATTGTATTTATAGACCTCATCCATAGAGACGGGGCCAATGCTCATCTCATCCGCGCTAATCCCCTTACTTTGCAAAAATGAAGTGACGAGTGCCTCATCCTTTGCTATAGAAGCATATCCGGCCTTTAAATTCGCGACCGTCACACGCCTAGTCCAGCTTCCAGTCCACTTTGCATTATCAGCCACCACTGACTGACGAGCAGAACCAGTGACAGATAATGAGCCCTGACTCCTAGCATTCCAGAAAACGAGCGATGCTAGCGCCGTACTTAAAAGTAAACTGACGCCGAGTATAATTCCGACGATTATTATTTTAAAATCTTTTGATATTGCCATATTTAATTAATTATATATTTATATTTTGTTTATTTCTTATTTCCCATTTTTCGCATCGTCTCTGTAAAATCGTGCATCATAGCCTTTTCCGCCGCTTTATATGCCTCCGTCCCTTCAGCATCCGCTACGAAAACATTTAATCTGAGTACTTTATCTTTTAATTCAGGGAGCCATGGAGCCGTGGAGCCGTGTCTAAAATTCCACCATTTGCAATCTCTTCATCAATTCCTTTTATGAATCTAGCGAGACCTACAGATTCGATAGTTCCCGCATTTAATACAGCTATCATATGCTCATCAGTAAAATCTAGAATATCAGCTATTAATTTAGAGACTAGAGCATTATTATCCGTATCTTCCTCTTTTACATACTGCTGTATTAATTCAACCCTATTATTTATCTCCATATTTTGACGCATATATTTGCCTTCATTCTAGCATAAAATTACAACACATCCAAGATAAAATCTTTATGAATTTTTCGCAAACTGGGGATAGAAATTTTAAGGCAAATAAACTAGACTATAAATATGCGAATATTAATTATTGAGGATGATGAAAATCTACTTTTCTCTTTATCAAAGGGGTTAAGCGAAGAGTCTTTCATGGTCGATACTGCCACTAACGGCGAAAGGGGTTCATATATGGCTAGGACGAATGAATATGATCTGATTATCCTCGATCGAACTTTGCCTAAAAAAAGCGGAGTGGACGTTTGCAAAGAGATAAGAAAATCAGAAATAGGTACTCCGATCCTAGTTTTATCAGCCACCATAGATACGAATTCAAAAATTGAATTATTAAATATGGGGGCAGATGACTACATAACAAAACCGTTCTCTTTTAATGAACTATTAGCCAGACTATTCTGCATATTAAGAAGGCCTGGAAAATTACAAGAAACATTTTTCGCCGTCAGTGATTTAAAACTAGATATTAGAAAACAGAAGGTCATGAGAGACAGAAAGATGGTCTATTTAACGAGGAAAGAATATTCTCTACTCGAATTATTAGTTAAAAATAAGGGAATCGTACTCTCTAGAGGAATGATCATGGAGCATGTCTGGAACGCAGACAGTGATCCGTTTTCAAATACTATAGAGGCACACATTCTAAATCTGAGAATAAAGATAAATGGTGGAAATCGAAAAAAGTTAATTCACAATGTTCCCGGCCGAGGTTATAAAATAGACGACATTTGATATTTTTTGCAAATAAAAAACCGAGCCCGCGAATGTGTGCGTGCGTGGAAACGAAAAATAAGTCTTTTGAGGGGGCTCCGCAGGGCGAAGAGCCCGAGGACTGGACAAATTTTCAGCAGAAAATTTGTGTACCCCTCAAAAGACTCATTTTTCGTTTCCCCTCCAAAACACTTTTTGGGTTTTCTTTAGCTTTCTTTGTATTCTTTGCTATAATCACCTTATGCGGCTCATAGAAGTCATACCGATAAAAAGAGCTGTCGGAATAGAAACACTTTCATACTTTACAACCCTAGATATTAAACCGGGGGCTTTAGTTACTGTGTCCGTGAGGAAGAAGAAGGTTTATGCTCTAGTTATAGACGTCCGTGAAGCCATATCTGCAAAAAGCGAAGTAAAAGGCGCCGATTTCGAAATGAAAAAGGTAGAGCAAATAGAAACCAATGATTTTTTATCAGAAGCCTTTATGCGTTCAGCAAAGAGAACTGCCGACTTCTCTGCATCACAGATAGGCGCGACACTTTTCTCTATCCTCCCTACTTCCCTTTTAACTGAACTTCAGACACTTAAATTCCCAAAGCCTGCAGGCCTGAAGAAAAAAGAAAATCCTGACACACCCACTCCACTTGCCGAGAAATATATTATTCAGGGAGATAGCGAGGACCGCTTTAGTAGTTATAGAAGCACCATTAGACAGGCCTTTGCAAAGAAAACTTCCGTCGCCCTAATAGTCCCGACGACAGAAGATGCATCGTATCTAAAAACTATTTTAGAAAAAGGTATTGAAGACTTTACAGTGATCCTTCACGGCTCGCTTGGTAAAAAAGCTACTACAGAAGCCGTTAATAAAATCTGCACGGAAAATCATCCACTCCTAGTCATTTGCACTGCACCATACCTTCTCCTAGCCAGACCAGATATGTCGACCATAATACTCGAGCGCGCACATTCGAGGCATTATAAAACACAGTATAGGCCATACACGGATCTACGAGTCTTTGCCGAATATTTTGCCGAAGAAAATGGAAATACACTCTTCATAGCTGACGCGGTGCTACCTATTGAGCATCTATACCACCATAAAGAAGGAGAACTTCATGCTGGTGAACCGACTAAATGGCGAATGCTTACGACGGCGCACGTGGAAGTGACTGACATGACAGCGGATATAAAAGAATTCCGTATTTTCGGTGAAAGCATGAATGCACTTATAAAAAAGTCGAAAGAGCAAAATGAAAGGATGATAATGCTAGTCGGCCGAAAAGGACTTTCCCCTCAGACTTTATGTGGAGACTGCCAGAAAAGCGTTCTTTGCCATAAATGCGGAGCACCTGTCGTCCTCTATCCATCACCGAATAATCCAGAGAAAACTTTTTTTATGTGTCACCACTGTGGTGAGAGGAGAAGTTCTAGTGAAGTCTGTGCTTACTGCGGAAGCTGGAATTTAAAGACGATCGGAATCGGAATAGATTTAGTGCAAAAGAATTTAAAGGAAATGTATCCTGATGTGACAGTTTTTAAATTAGACAGAGAATCCTGTCCGAAGGAGCTCACGGCAAAGGAAGTGGCTGATAATTTCATGAAGTCCCCAGGCTCGATTCTCCTTTGCACTGAAATGGCCCTTCGCTTTATCCATGAAAAGATAGAAAACGTGGGAATAGTTTCGATGGACTCCCTACTCTCAATGCCCGACTTCCGAGCCCAGGAACGCCTTTTCTATACCATTCTCACCCTTCGCTCACAGGCCAGCCACGGCATGGTCATACAGACGCGCCAAGCCAGCCTCCCCGTTTTCGAATACAGTTCTAAGGGAAATATTTTGGAATTTTACAGAGCTGAGATAGAGGCGAGAAAAGCCACCGGATTTCCGCCGTTTAGTACTCTAATAAAAGTCACCATAAAAGGAAAGAAAAATGAGATAGTAGAGGAAATGAAAGTCATCCAGGACATTTTAGCGCCAGAAAATGTGGATGTTTTTCCTGCGTTTACGAATTCACTAGACGGAAATTTTGTCTTACACGGCCTTTTGAAAATTCCGAAAGAAAAGTGGGAGGGCAAAAATGGCGAAAGTTCCAGCGAAAATACGCGCGCCCTTCTTTTGCAAAAATTAAAAAGTCTGCCACAGAGTTCGGAGATTCGGGTAGATCCGGAGAGTTTGCTTTAAATAATTAGCGTAGGGCCGGCCGTATTAATTTGAAAATAAAAACGGCCCGCACGAAGTGTGGGCCAGATGTATAAAAACTTTTGTACTATGATGCTTTTGCCTAAGTGTTCAAGGTCCTAAGCGTTCATGGTGGCACTCGTCGTGGATCTCGGCACAGCAGATCCTACGAGATGTTGCTTATGCCATCTCTCACGGCCTTTTATGGCATTAGAAAAACCTGAAGTAAAATGACCGACGGTGGGGCCAAAGATGTCAGGGTTGTTTGAAAAAAGAACTGTGCTTCGATTTGGAGTTTTGCTCCATTGCCATTTGGAGATTTCCCGAATTCGACGGGCCACCTCGATAGTCCTCTTCGTCTGGCCATTCCAGTGAAGAAACTTACTAGCACGCTGGAGGGATCTACACGCAGGCTGCGCTCTTTCGAGTATTAGTTCTCCAGCATTTAACGCATTAAAAGTCACCTGAGAAAGAGCTTCAGCGAGGCATACGACTTCTTCGGTCAGCCTCCTCTTATCTCCTTGCCACATTGACCTTGCCTGATTTTCTATCGGCTCCCTCTCACTGAACGAAATCTTAGTGAGAACTGCAGTCGTTAATCTATTCGACAAAACTTCGATTAACTGTTCATTATTACTCATAATTTGTGTAACTCTTACAGTAACGGATTTGTTTTTGTGAACGTTTGATCGGACAATGTAGTACATTACTCCACTTTTTATTATTTTACAAGGAAATATGTGATTAAATAATCAGTGTTGAATAATTCGAAAGAGTAAGTGTTCGGCTTGAGGCGCTCCGGTAGGCTAGTTTTTATTTTTACCAAATAATATATAATAAATGCAATATGAATACAGGCGTTAAATGGGCATTTTTCGGTAGTTCAGAGTTTTCTATAATTGTACTAAATGAGCTTAAAAAGGCGGGTTTTTTGCCCTCGCTTATTATCACCACCGTGGATAAGCCGAAGGGGCGAAAGTTAATACTGACTCCTACGCCCGTAAAAGTCTGGACCACCGAGGAAAAGATACCTGTGCTAACACCCATAAAACTTTCCACAGAATTTCCAGCAGAACTCCAAAATATTTGTGAAAAAGAAAAGATAGAGCTTTTCATAGTCGCCTCCTACGGCAAAATAATTCCAGAAAGTGTGCTTTCTATTCCGAAGTATAAATGTTTAAACGTACACCCTTCTCTTTTGCCGAAGTATCGTGGACCATCGCCTCTTCAGTCGATGATTCTAAATGATGAAAAAAATATAGGCGTCACAATAATGCTTATGGATAAGGAAATGGATCATGGCGGAATAGTAGTGCAAAAAAACTTCGCGCCGTCTGTCTGGCCTATGCCGATAGATGAATTCGAAAAAGCACTAGGCGCGCTCGGCGGAACTGCCCTAGCCGAAATCATACCTAAATGGACTACGGGCGAAATAAAAGAAAAAGAGCAAAATCACGCCGAAGCTACCTTCACAAAAAAGATTACTAAAGAAGACGGCCTCATAGACCTACATGCGGATGCCTATAAAAACTATCTAAAAATCTGTGCTTTTAAAGGCTGGCCAACTGCTTACTTTTTTAAAGAGACTAATGAAACAGATGGAACAGAAGGAATAGTAAAAACGAGAGTAATTATAAAAGACGCCGAATTCGAAAACGGTGAATTAAATATTAAAACTGTTTTACCTGAAGGCAAAAAAGAAATGCCTTATAAATCACTGTAATTCTGAAAAGATTTTTGCAAAGCTTTCTGTGACTTTAAAACTTTCTGTTCATGAATATTTGTAGCTAAAGAATTCTGAATAGAGATGGAAGTCATTTCATCCGCATATTCCTGTGCTTTATAAGTAAAATAGGACATAACAGTAAATCCTGTTACTAAGAGAAGGAAAGCGAGTATTATTACTGAACTGTTTTTATTCGAAAGGAAACTCATATCACTAATCCTCGTCCTCTATTTTATTTCCAAAAACTCCTCTTACCATATTCTTTAACTTTGCCCCACTTCTCCTAAAAAAAGTGGTCTTTTTAACTTTCGATAAAGCGATATCCCTCATCAAAGAATCCTTCACTTCATCTATCGCTACATATAGATCTTCTTTTTCTGAAGTGACATAATGCTCTTTACCACCTATTATCACTCTGACTTCTGCACGAAATATATCTCCATTTTTATGATGCCTAGTAGTTCTTCCCACTTCTACATGACATATAACATCATCTGAATCCACGAACTTAGACACTGCGCCGAAGCGCGTATTTACATATGTTGTAATAGATTCTGTGAGAGTTAAACTAGTACCTTTTATAGCGATGTTCATATGTGTGTATATTAGGCTATTAATGCACTAATTATACCACGGTAAAATAATTTTTCTAATTTTTCATTTTTCGCCATGACTTACTCCAGTGACCTACTCCAGTGGCCCCATGCTTCCTTTTTTATAGTGCGCTAACGGAATGTTTGCCCAGGACTGTAAAATAGGCGTAATAAATTTCCACGCATACATGACCTCATCAGTAGAGGCAAAGAGGGTTTGGTCTCCCGCTATAGCATCATAGATTAGCTTTTCATAAGCGTCTGGAAGAACCATGTGACCAGTTAATTCAGAATATTTAAAGGAAAGAGTTTTAGGTTCGACAGTCATCGGGAATCCCGGAGTCTTAATCCAAAAGCGAATCTTAATTCCCTCATCAGGCTGAATACGGAATATTAAAACGTTTTCTCTGTCTGGATCATCTTCGCTCTTAAAGTAAACACAGATTTCTGTTTTTGACTCTTTCAGAGCTTTCCCGCTTTCTAGGAAAAACGGCACATTTCTCCAGCGTGAATTTCCGACAAAACATTTAATCATAAAATAAGTCTCAGTCGGTGAGCCTTCTATAACTCCTTTTTCTTTTTCATAACCGTAATACTGAGCACGGCAAACATGGTCCTTTAATGCTTTTCCAGAAACTATTTCTAAACTCTTCAAAACTTTTGCTCTTTCTTTTCTGATAGTCTCGGCCGTGAAGCCTACTGGCTTTTCCATAGCTATTAAAGCTAGCATTTGCAAAACATGATTTTGACCGACGTCTTTAAGTGCCCCCACCTGATCATAGAAAGGCGCCCTTATGCCAACTTCCTCCTTCTCTAAAAGGCGAATATGAATTCTATCTATAAATTTCTGATTCCAAAGTGGCTCGAAAAGAGAATTAACAAAGCGAAAAGTAAGTATATTTTGCAAAGATTCTTTAGCTAGATAATGGTCTATTCGAAAAATCTGATCTTCTGCAAAAAGTGAGCCGAGTAATTTTTCCAACTTCACTGCCCCGTCAATGTTATTTCCAAAAGGCTTTTCCACCAGAATGCGAGTCCAGCCGAATTTATCTGCACACGGAACATGAAGTTTCGCTATAGCTAGGCGATTCAAAATATTTTCACAGAGATTCGGCGGAACAGATAAGTGTATAAGTTTATTCGAACACTGTTTAAATCTAGTCTGAATATTTTCCATCCTTTGCGCTAAGCGGGTATACAGATCCTGATTATCGAAAACTCCCTGTTCATATTCTATATGATCTATAAAATGTTTAACATCCTCTTCGCGATACTGACCCGTCCGCACATTTATATGCTCACGAATAAACTGACGAAATTCCTCACGGTTAAAAGGTCGGCGAGCCACACCTATGATAGAAAACTGTTGAGGAAGTAACTGTTTTGAATATAGCGCTAGAAGAGCCGGCAAAAGTTTTCGCCCAGCTAAATCACCGGTAATTCCAAATATTATGAATATTGTCGGTGCTGTCTCACTCATGGGAGCATTTTAACACAGATTAATGGACTTAAAAGCGTGCTATAATTCAGGGCGTCGCCGAGACGACTTCCAGACGGCCACAGTCGGCCTTCCTACCACTTTAGATTTTCCGCCCACTTTTCCCATTTCGGATACCAAGTATGCGCGACGAAAACACAGAGTAATATAAATAGACCGGCAAATCCCCAGAGAATGACTTTAGATAATTTAAATAGAACACCGAATATCACTGCGAATCCCGCGAATATATCTTTCAGAATTTCCTGGAAAATGGGTGTTGTTTCCACAATTATGATATATTATACGAAAATATTTAAAATGCAAATTAAAATGTTAAAAAATAAAAAAACTTTGCCGACTATATTTGGCGCATTAATAGGAGGAGCTGTAGCACTGTTTCCTCTAGCCACTAAAGCTGTCTGTCCTGTCTGTACACTCGCTGTCGGCGCTGGACTTTGGTTCTCACGTGAGCTCGGAATAGACGACACTATCTCTGGCCTTTGGATCGGAGCCATCATAATATCAGTCTCAATGTGGACTATTAACTGGTTAATTAAAAAGAATATTAATTTTAAATGGCGCTCGGCGGTTACATATATAGGATACATAGTTATAGTCATAGTCCCTTTGTACTTTATGAAGGACGTCTGGCACCCTCTAAATACTATTTTAGGAATTAATAAGCTTATTGTCGGCATGGTGCTCGGTGGTGCAGGATTTTACGGCACTGAGAAGCTATATGATAGAATGAAGGCAAATAACAGTGGCCATGCATACTTTCCATTTCAGAAAGTGGTTATGCCTGTCGTTCTTTTGCTTATCTTAAGTGCAGTATTTTACTTTATAACTAAATAAAATATGTCTGATATAAATTCAAAAGCAAATTCAAATCCATTTAAAAATATTGATGATTTCGTAAAGAAAGTGGATGATATGAAAAAGCAGGAGAAAATGGACCTCTCTTCTGATCAGGATCTTTCGATAGCTATTATGAATCTCGTTAGCATAGAGGAGCATTTCTTTTTTACGGCAGAGAAGACTGGAAAACCTGAATACTTTGACCTATTAAATGAAGTGCGAAGCATGAGAAAGGACCTTTTGAAAAAGATTATTAAAGAATATGAGGGCGAAGTTTGGTGTATTTCTAAGCATCTTTTAGCCGCTTCATACAGACTGATGGAGGTCGGAACTAAGGCTCTTTCTGGCGGAAAAAAAGAAGAGGCAAAGGAAATGTTTGATAAAGCCTATGATTTATATTCCCTTTTCTGGGGCATTAATATGAAGCTTGTGAATATCGGAGATGTTAAAAAGATTGATGACGGCATGCTTAATAAAGCCGACACTGAGAAAAAAGGCGTTTTCGGAAAGCTAGGAATGGTGGTGAAGAAGGTTATAGACTGCTGTATTGAATAGTTTTAAGGTAGTTTAGATATTGTTTGTAACTGACCACCAGTCACACTCTTAATTACTAGAGGTGATATACGAACGCCTTTTTCATCGAATTTTATATCTCCACTCGCGCCTTTTCCAGCAAAATTATTTAGATTATTTATCCATTTTGCATTATCTTTATCATAAGAATTCATATAAGTAAGGAAAGTATCATAACCGTAATCAGCTAAGAAACCAGGTTTTTCTCCTTTATACAACTTCTCATATTCACTTAAGAATTCCTTATATTCTGCACTATTCTGATCTCCTTCGAACATTAATGCTATAGACCCATTAATTTTTGAAAGATCACCGCCTAATTGCTGTAGATAATATGACATACCGGTAGTAAGTTGGATATCGTAAGCGAGTTGTGTCTTAGCATTTATTAGAGGTAAAATATCCTTTGTTAAAATAGCTCCATTTTCCGGAGTCATAAATAATATTATAAGAGTCGGTTTTTCTCCAGCTATCTTTGTAGCATCAAAACGAAGTTCATTTTTATCATTTCCAATAGTAAATTCAGTTACTTTTTTCCCATAGGCTAGATTAAATGCTTTTGCAAAAGAAGACTGTGCTGCGTCAATAGAATGTAAGACTACTACCTTTGATTGGTCAATCTTTGAGTCTAATATGTATTTTGCATATCTATCCCAAACATGATCATTACCAAGCGTCATCTGAAAGACATAATCATCTGAAACATTATTTGCTTGCAGAAATTCCATCATTACAGGATAGCCTAATTTTTTACTAGGTTCGTATATAGAATCCATTGTAGATGTAAAAGTATTAATCAAGCCATTTACTTGGTCTATCTGTGTCAATTTATAATAAGCACTTAAACCTGTAGCAGCATCAGCATTATCATTTTCAGCTATAATGTCTATTTTATTTCCAGTTTTTTTCTCGTAAACAATCTCTGCTGTTTTAATTCCTTTTAATACATTTTCACCAACAGCCCCAAAATCACCTGTAAGAGGTGCTATAACCCCTAGTTTAAAGGTTTTATTAGTATTATTTGAATTCCATGAGATTCCAATTAGTAAAATTATAATAAGAATTATTAATCCACTTAATAAAGCTACTTTTTTATTATTATTCATATGTAATATTATACATACTGGATTATCAGTTGTATACTATAGTGTTAAAATATTTACGTTTCATAAATATGCCTATATAAGATAAGGATATCTGCAGTTTATACATTGACTAAATATTAGTCATAAACTATACTAAATGTATGAAAAATCTTGAAAAGATATTTAATATAATGGGCGTAGGTTCCACTGAAACCTGTATACTGAATTCTTTGAATATTCCCAAAAATGTTCAAAACCTCTCCTTGGAAACTGGTATTTCTAGGACAGGTATTAATTATTGTCTTAATTCCCTATCAAAGAGGGGTCTAATACGCATAATTAGAGATAATAGGAAAAAAAGATACATTGGTTTAACAGAGGAAGAATTGATTAGTAAATTGCAAAAAACTGTCGATGATATAAAGACATCGGGCTCAGGAAAGAAAGGAGCTAGGATAAAGACTACAAAAGAAGATGAGTTTATTATACATGTCGGCACAAAAGAAATTATTCCTGCATATAAGCGAATCGCTTTTGAAAATAAAAACGAACGAGTTCGTGCAATACAACATCATAAATCATATAACGAACTACAAGAAAAGATCAGTTCGGATGAACTTATAGAATTTAATGAGGCAATTATAAAAAACCATATAATTATAGACGGAATACTAAATGAAAGTGCATATTTAACTTATAAGGAAGAGATAAAATTAAATCCGTCAAAATATAAAAAATCTGTTAAGAGCCTAGAGGGGCGAATGGCGGATTACACCTTTTTCACTGATAATATATTCAATTATAATGCAGAATTATGGCTCTTTAAGAACACTTCTCTCTTTATAAACTGGCATGATGAGGTAGCTATCGAAATTACAAATAAGAGTATAACTGCTTTTCTAAAAGATATGTTTGAATTTGTTAAGAAAGATGGACAAAAAGTAGATCATAATAAAGCAATTAAAAACGTTTTATAGAAATAAAAAACACTGGCCGGAGGAGCCAGTGCGTGTTTCTATCATCAAAAAAGTTTGTAAATAAATCGCCTAATTCGTGGCGATTCTCTCCTTAGCCACTACCTCCGCGCTAGAAAGTAGTTCATCTTCTTTCGCCAGAATCTGGCGAATGTGTACAAATGCCTTGCCGAACTCGTCCATGACCTCCTCCGCACTCATGGGAGCAATGCCCTCCTCGCATGCGCACTCATCTGGTGATAATCTGTCGACGATGATCAGGATTACGATCCGAGCCTCCTTTTCAGGCAAATGCTCGAGGATGTATTCTGCGAGATCTCTGACCTCCAGTTCATGATTGAGGTCCACGTCATTATTCTCGAGGCAATCCTCCAAAGAATAAAGCTCTCTCACTTCGAACTAGCTACCTTTGAAGTAGGACAGTAGAATTAATGTATTAACAAAATAATTAATTTAATTGTCATATGAAATATCATCATTTGTCTTTTGGAGAGAGGTTTTGTATTGAGAAAATGTATAGCGCAGGATCT
>JAPLZH010000069.1 GCA_026395105.1 Candidatus Tayloriibacteriota bacterium | reverse complement strand
TGATAATTTGTACAAGGCATATCAGAAGAAAATGGGATCAAAATCTATCGACACAAAGAAGAAATTAACAACAACAATGGTGTCATTTAAAAGAAGCCCCGTTAGATGATTTGGGTGTCATGGTCATATGAGTTGACATGCCGCCCCAGAACTTTCGTAATGAGGTGGTGTGGAAATTAGGAGCAAATCGAGCAGGACGTTGGCGCTACTTCATATTCAGATATTTTAGACGTGTAATTGCAAGACCATGTTTTCTAAGTGGTTTATTAATGACATATTGGTCAGCAACATCTTTTGTAAGAATACGGTATTCGCAATTTGCTAAATTGCCGAAAGATTCGAATTCCTCCTCGCTCCAGCCAAACATAATCATGAGTAGCACTCGGAATTCAAAGCCGTGCGAAAACACAATCACATCACATCCGGTTTCCATTTGGAACCTGCAGATTTTTATCCAGAACAATTTTAGTCGACTAATCATACTCGAAGCACTTTCACCTGTTGGAAAGGTATATCGCAGGACTCCAACTTTATACCGCTCTGCTTCGATCAAAGATCTATTTTCTGCATTAATTTTCCCCCAATTTTGCTTTACAATGAGCGGTTCAATTTCGACCTGATAGTTGATACGACTAGGCAACTTCGATTGAACAATCTCAAGTGTCTGCACATTTCTAACACCAGGTGAAGTGTAGAATTGGACTTGATTTGTTCCATTTAAAATTAAAGCCAGATCCGAACCAAAGTCTCCCGCCTGACGTACTCCTTTCTCGGTTAACGGTATATCGAGATCATTTAAAACATCGTATATATTATTATCGACATCCTCAATTGATTCCGCATGTCTACAAATTATTATCTGTGGCTTCTCATAAAATAATCCTTTCGTATTTGTTTTTTGAGCATTTCGCTGTATACTCAAATGAATGAGTAATACTGAGAGTAAAAAAGACAGTGAAGTGCTTATGGTGTTGAGAGACAAAGATATTTTTTCAAATGTCTTAGATGACTCTACTATAGTTTGGAAAATTCGTCCAACTGGCAAAGTTGTACTTTTTAATAAAGACGGTCTTATTGCCCTTATGGGTAATAAAGTTAATAACTTTTTTCTTCTTCCTGGAGGAGGTATAGGAGATGATGAACCTATAATAGAAGGTGTTAAGCGTGAATGCAAAGAAGAAACCGGGTGTGAAATAGAGATACAAAACACACTTGGGATAACAGAGGATTTCAGAGCTAGAGATAAAAAACATTGTATTAGTTATGGATATACTGCAAAAGTTATCTCTCAAGGAATTAACAAACTTACAGAAAGCGAATTAGATATAGGGGCATATGTTAAGTGGGTTACTTTAGATGAAGCCATCACAATATTCAATATTCAAGAAGAAAAAGTTAAAGCGAGTGAAGTAAAATTTTATAATACTTGCTTTAATATTTTTAGAGATTCACTTTTTATTCGCCTTACCAGAGACCTTACTAAAAAATAACATCACTCTTAATTTTCTTAATTATTAAACTAGTCGAAATTTCTTCTTTAGTAAAGCGAGGTAAAAAATGTACTTCGGTGCGAGATGATGAAATTTTAATATTTTTAAGCCTTATATCAATCTTCTTTTTATTTTCAAAATCTTGGCCAAAAACTACACTGTCAGGCTTTAAAATTTCTAATGTCTCGATACTACTCGGGCTAATATCTGTTATATAAACAAAATCCACAAACTTAATACTAGCGACCATCTTTGCTCTCTGTCTTTCATTAATTATGGGACGAGTTTGATTTTTGTATTTTTTAATATAGGAATCAGAAAGAAGCGCAATCACTAGAATATCTTCAAGTAATGAAGCATATTCTAATAAGAATAGATGCCCAACGTGTATTAGGTCAAAACTACCGCCCACGAGCGTAAATGTCTTTCCCTTAGGTAGTGCATCCTTTATCTCTTTTGAATTATAAAAAATATTTGTCATTTATCTCTTTAATTTACCATACATTAAAGTTGACAAAAGTAAAGTGCCGACGAGACAATGGTTAAATTAAAAAACCACCCCAGAACTTTCGTAATGAGGTGGTGAACAAACATAGCTTCACGTATTGGTTATGAATTGAGCATGTCTTCTATATCCTCAAAAACCCTAGTATTTTCCTTATACCATTTCAAATTCTTTGAAGAAAGCTTTAAATCATTCCCTTTAGAGTTAGCGATTATTCCGAGCGAAGTAATCACTTTATATCCCCTTTTTATGGCACCCATAGCAGTATCCTGCACACAGCCATTCGCATTTATACCCATAAGCAGGATTTGCTTTGCCTTTAATTTTTTCATTTAATTCACGAATTAAGTGTCCTCTAAATATTCCTATTCATTTATATTCTATGATAATGAAGGGCATTTTACTCTTCAGACATAAATCAATGACCTTCTTCTGATTTTCTATTAGCTCACTTCTAATTTCCGCGCGCATATTTTGCAAAAAGAAATCCTGCATATCCACGATTACGGCGACTGTCGTATTTTTCATATGCAAATTATTAAAAATTTAAGAAAGTAAAACTCCCCCATCTACTACCACCTGCGAACCGGTCATATAGTTAGAAAGATCGGAAGAGAGGAAAAGGGCGACTTTACCTATATCGTCTGGCTCTCCTATGCGCTTCATAGGGATGCGCTCGGCGAATCTCTTTGTAATAGCCTCTAGTTCAGGCGTCACAGGTCTATCACTACCAGAGCCTGGAGTGCTGATACTTCCTGGAGCGAGGGCATTAACCTGAATATTATGCGGAGCCAGTTCGAGCGCTGTATTTTTTGTAAATCCCCATAGACCGTGTTTAGAAGCATCATACACTGCGAGTCCGACGCCTGACGGATGAAGAGCGTCTATAGAAGTGATGTTTATAATCTTTCCACCCCTACCCTGTTTGATCATAACTTCCGCCACAGCTTTAGTAAAAAGAAAAACGCTTTTTAAATTCACAGCTATAATCTTTTCGAACATTTCGAGCTTCATGGCCATGACTGGGATTATGGGGTAGATGCCGGCGTTATTTATAAGTATATCGATAGTGCCGTATGTTTTAACGGCAAAGTCTGTAGCGGATTTCACATCGCCTTCATTTGAAACATCTGTTCTTATAAATGAAGCCTTCCATCCATTCTTCTGCAAATCATTTACGGCCGAAATCCCTTTTTCTTCGTCGAGGTCAGCTATGACTACATTCGCTCCGGCCTCAGCTAAGCGATACGCTATACCATAACTTATTCCGAGAGCACCGCCAGTAACGATAGCCGTTCTCGATGATAAATTAATAAGCTGTGTTAGAGAAATTAAGGGGGTTTTATTCATAGTCTATTAATTGTAGCACTATTGTCGCTTTTCTTAAAATATGCCAATATGTGCCTATCAGTCTCCCTTAATGAGGCTTACGGTATTATTATGAATACATTTGATAATTTATTTAGAATTCTTTCTACGGGCACACCTGCTGAGATAAAAGAAGCTAAAAAGTTAATTGGAAAGAAATGGAAAACTGATCATAAAGAATTCGGTAATGCTTTTGAGCTTATTAATAAAGTTATAGAAACTTTTGATCTTATAAAAAGTCCTGTAAATAAATCCGCCGTGATTACTGGAATGACGATGTTCTATCTTTCGCTCGCAGATAAACACTTTGATGCACTTAAGTCTTTTATTGTTAAAAATTTACAAAATCCAGACGGTAGAGTAAGAGAATCTGCTAGAAAAACAGGAAATTGGCTGTATATTTCACTTACCGAAAGAACAGATCCGTTTATATATCCTAAAGGAAAAGAACTGACCGAAAAACAAATAGTAGAACGGAGGATCGCTCGTCAACAATATATTAATTTTGTAAAGGAATTAGAGATTCTGATCGATAAATATGATGATGATGCTGAAGCTGATTTGGAATATATCGATGAAATGAAGCCATCTGTATATAAAAGTATACAGCAAATGTGGGTCAGCTTAACTAGTAGCCGAGCATATAGAGAAATAATAGAGAAAATCACACCAGTAACTCTGGAAGTTTTTGATAAAAGAAAAGTGATTGAAAGAGATTTAGCTCGAATAATTAAGGATTGTAAAATTGATAAATACACGGATGTTAATGATATTAAACAAATGATTTTCGAAGAAGATAATGTTAAAGATCTAAGTAATATTATTCGAATGTTTGATAATGGTAATACTTCAAATCTAAATAATGTTTTAGAAATCATTAGCGATGCATGGAATTATTTCCCCCACATGTCAATAAACGGCAAATGTCCATTTGAACTGTATCCGATTAAGAAATAGCCTTCGTTATATTTTTAAACACTCGGCTTAATTAACATGTATATATTTAAGGAATATTCCCTTCTGTCGGCATACCTTTGCCTTTAAAATATACCAAATCCTCCGGCACTAGATTATCTTTAATTCCAAGTTTATTAGCGAGGCTATTTATAGAATAGTAGAAAATATAATAATGCCTTAATAAATCAAAGCTCGGATCATCTTTAATATTTTTAACCCAATTTTCTTTCTGCCCTGGCAAAATAACATCTAGTAGGTGATAACCCACTGTTCCATCCTCATTAGTAAAAATAGTAATATTATTTGGCCCGAATATATCTATCATTTGGCCAGTCTTTTTCGTAAACTGAATGATCTTTAGTTTTAAATTTTTCTGGGTCTATTATCTCTTTTGCTTTAATTTGAGTTTCGGCGATAGTTTCTATTTCAAGTATTTTATCTGCATCGAGCGTCTCGATCTCTGTCCGCATTTGCGCAGCACACTCAATGTCGCTTAGAGCTTTTAACAAAACATCTTTTGTAATCGGAATTTTAACCCTAAAAATTCCATTTCTTAATAGATGTTCCTGACCAAAGACTTCAGAGAGTTCCTTCTCAAGCTTTTTATGTTCCTCTATTATCCTTAATCTTTTTTCTTCTATATCATCCACTGCTTTAGGAGCTTCGTCGGCTAATACATTACGGACCTTGTGCATTACATCTTCAATGCTTACTTTTACTATTTTTCTATCACTTCCAGGGGTCTCAAAAACCATTTTATCTGCGCCAATGCCAAGCAGCTTAAGCTCAAACCCTTTTAATGGTTCGCTTTCTATTGCCTCCTGAATTATTCCTTCGAATTTTCCTTCGTCCATATAAATTTAAGTGTAGTGAAGTTTTATTTCTCAAGCTTTTTTTCAAGCCTCTTCCTCAGCTCATCTATGACAGCTTTCTCCCAGAATTTCATGGAAAACCAGCCAATGAGTGGCTTTGCAAATATGCGGAGCCAGCGTTTATGAATAGCCACTTCATAAGTGTAATTGATTTCTGTTCCTTCGGGGTGAAGAGAGAGCAAAAATTCTTCATGTCCAGAAGTTCCGAATTCAGGGCTTTCATTATCCGAAATATATCCCTTCCCTGGGAGAATCTCTGTATTCATTTTCACTGGAAAATTTCGACCGAAGGATTTAGCGACCGCTTCTATTTGCAAATGATTTCCATCTCGCTTCGTGATTTTTATAGACTCCGCCACCTTCGGAAAATATTCAGGAAACTTTTCAAAGTCCGTCATCAGGCGAAACACCTCCGCGAGAGGAGCTTTAATGAGCCATTTGGCATGTAGAGAGATGTCTTTCATATTTATAAATTATAGCAGAAGGGATAAAGGGGGCAAAATATTAGCAGATTATTTCCTAGCGATAAATTGCAAAATATGCCCTGACGTCATCAGTTCATCATTTTCTTCTTTTTCGCCTGGATTTTTCTCTTTAAAACTAATAATTTCAAAATCATCCAATAATTTCATTATCCTATCTTTGTTCGGATAAGTCTTATCGGTATAATGCGACCATTCGTCATGATCGCCAAATAACTGAGCGCAGAATACTCCCCCTGTTTTAAGGGAATCTTTTATCTTTTTAAAAACTTCGTCAAAGTGAATCGGATTACAGAAATTCAGAGCAAACATCGCAGAGGCTAAGTCATACTTATTTTCCGGAAAATCAAAATCTTCAAAAGAAAATACTTCTGCGTGTAGTTTGGCATTTTTAATTTTTGCCGTTTCGTCATTTAGTAGTGGACTATTATCTATGACCGTCACATAGAAACTATTGTTGAGAAGGTATCGTGTATCTCGGAGTGCCCCACCCCCTATATCCACTGCATAGCCTTTTTCTTTAACATATTTTAGTGCCTCAGTAAGTAATGCGTACGGTGGCTTCGCGCGAGTAAAATCATAATATTCAGACCAGTCTTTTTCCTGATTCATATGCTTATTTTAACATAAGATAGCATTACAGACAGATTTGCGTATCGACTCACGTAAAATGACACTATGGGTCGACGGTTCAATCATATAAAAAGACACCGAAACCATGGTAATTTGCTTGTAACACTAAATATATAAGTAAAACCATGGATATTAACGCAAAACAACAATATATGGACA
>JAPLZH010000081.1 GCA_026395105.1 Candidatus Tayloriibacteriota bacterium | reverse complement strand
ATTGCAGATCCTGCGCTATACATTTTCTCAATACAAAACCTCTCTCCAAAAGACAAATGATGATATTTCATATGACAATTAAATTAATTATTTTGTTAATACATTAATTCTACTGTCCTACTTCAAAGGTAGCTAGTTCGGAAAGAGTTCTATGATCGCTTTCATGTGATCATGGGACAAAACATGGTAAATGTCTACGAGACGAGGATATCAGTCTTCGGCTGGATGGATAAATACCAGGTCGTTCATAGCGACTTCAACTGGGTCTTCTTTTTCAGCAATCCCCTTTCGAGGATTAACAAAGCTGGCAAAGAAGAAGCGGGGGGTGTGAGTCTAAACGAGATCATGACACCTGTAAATAGTGAGGGTGCTGAGTTCGAAATGAAAGACGAGAAAGCAAAAATCACCCCCATCGGAGTGGAAGTTAAATGGTGCGTTGATCCAGAAAATGTCGTCGCCTATTTCCTTAACCAGATCGGTAACGACACGAAAATGATCGAAGCGCTTTTTGACATATTCTTTAGGCACCGCATAGGGCTGTGTGATAGCTTTAAGGTGGCAAAGGCGATTCGAGAATGGGACACCGAGTTCAAGCTCTGGCTGAGCAATAACCAAAATGCCCAAAGAATCGTGAGGTGCATTGGAATTAAGATCATCAGTCTGCAAGTATCCGATGTAAATAAGAATAAGGCTTTGCAGGCCGCTGACGACACCTTCACAGTTATGCAGTAGCACATAGCGACTATGAATGAAAGTGCTGCGAAACTATACGGCAAGAACTTTGACAAACTCGAGCCGTGGCAACAGCGGGTCATCGAAGACCTTCTCTACGCTTCCCTAAAGTCGACCGACATCAAATTCGTCAAGCTCCAACAAGGGCAAGGCGGTGGCGACGGAAAGAAAAACAAAAAAGGGGGCGGGGGTGGAGATGCCACACCGATAGTCGAGCTGAACGTAACGTAACCAGGAGAAAACAAAAACGGAAGGAGAAAATATGAAGAAACAAAAAATCATCTGGGTGTTCGTAAAGATCGCCCTGTTGGTCCTGACCGGGGTACTTATCTGGAATAAGGGTAAGGAGACGCTGAATGGCTGGGTCACAGCCAGCCCGAGTGGTGAAAAAGCACCAGTGGCAAAGCCACTGCAGATCACGGAAATCACTGTACCATCCGATGGCGGATGGTCACAGAGGCACTATAAGCCACATGACTGTGCATTGTGGCTCGACCCAGAGTCAACGCCCGCTGTCGACATCGACGTGCGGGTAAACGGGAGCGAGGATCGGACATACCGATTCCATGCCATCCCGAAACTAAACACCTTCGCCAGCAATGATATGGGTGACCATGTTAGCTGGCTCGAGGTACGGATAGCTTCGGGCGTGAAAAAACCGCCTGGAGTTGTCAAAATAAGAGTATCCGAACGGTAAATCGGTACTCTTAAGTACAAAAAGTTTTACCAACACAAGAGGCACCCCCAAAAGGTGCCTCTTTTTTATTCTTTCTTTTATTAACTTTTTTAACGGTATTTACTTAGTGACATTAAACGTCGGTGTCGGACGGGTGGTATAAGTAGTACCGAACTGATCATCTACTCCGAAAGTATTTAAGACTACATGAATTAAACCGTAAGCGCAAAGCATTATGACGAATCCGACAAGTCCCCAAAGAATATGCTGAGAACCCTTTGCCCTATCTCCTCCTGCCACGTCCTTAAAATAGTATTCATATATTCCCCAGACGAAGATAAGAATAGCGAGCATCATCACCACTAATAACAAAGGATTAATTATCTGCTGTGCGATAATTAATATTTTGCTATTAATAAATGAGGCTGCATCTGCCATTTTCTTTCAGTCAAAACAAAATTAAAGAAACTTAAGGGTTTATTAAGGCAGTATTGCCTTAGGGAAATTTGCTGTGTCTGCCGTGTTACTCCCCCCTGTACTGAATGTATTTGTTAGAATTTTTACCAATCCCCAGATAGATAAAATAATAAACAACCCTAGGATTCCATATCCGATCTGGGTCGCTATTTCTCCTTTTTTAGAACTATCTCCAGCAATGAAATACTTCACAATCATCCAGACTAGATATAGAACTGCAAAAGAGATTAAGAGATATATTGCAACATTAAATATTGAAACTATCTTAATAACTACTTGATCTGCATTAGTTATTTGACTAGTACCAATAGAATTTGTTCCAGCTAACGCAACGCCTGGTAATAAAAATGCTGAAATCGAAATTAAAATTTTCTTCATAAACTAAATTAATTAATAATAACGCCAATAAAGTTTCTTCCTTACATTCTACCAGTTAAACTACAGGGCCGCAATGCCAAATGGGGATTACTTAAACCTTTGCATCTGGAGTATTAAGGATATTATTATTCGGATTATTAGTACTAGGATCAAAGACACCTCCTCCTTAATTAGTTCCTTTTAAATCACCACTACCAGTATTTTTATTCGTACCATAAATTAAGTTTTGTGGTAAAGATACAGGTCCATCGTTAGTGGCGCTTGAAAAGAATGTATTTCGTAGTATCGCCACTAATCCCCATAGTGAAAGTATGACGAAAAGGCCGAATAATGCCCCCCCCACAAACTTTGCCCCCTCTTTATGGCTATCGCTTTTATCGCTTCCCCAGAAAAAGTACTTCCCTACTCCGTAAACGAAAACCAAAACACATAAGCTAATAATCACGTAAATAGCCTGCGTAAAATAGCCGAGAATTAAAGTTATAACATTACTTAATGTGGACGACTTATCAAGTTTAGTCACGTCTGCCGCATGGTTAATCCATGGGAAGAGTAGTGCGAAGACTGAAAATGCTAATAAAAAGTATTTTTTCATATTATTTTAATGCGTTTATAGTATTTTGTAATATTGCCACTATTAACTTTGCCCCGAATATTATAGCTATCCCGACGAATGTCCAAATAAGGGTTTCGTGAAGCTTTTTTAATTCATTTTCATTACCGAGAGCCATAACATACTGAAAACCTATGTAAATTAAGTATAGAACTACGGCTATAGAGGCTATGGTAAGCGCTAGGTCTACGATAGTGGCTACTAATTTAAATATATCATTATCACCTGATTTATTACCTAATGGATTACAAAGCTTACCTGATGGAACATTAGGGTCGCATGGATTAGTAGTATTATTCGGAGTGTCTGCTGTAGCATCCGGTCTATCTGCGGGACTAACAGGGGTATCAATAGGGGCCGCAGGAGTGCCCGAAGGACCGACTGCCGAGACTACTGTCACACTACTAAATAAGCTAAACGTGAATATGAGAGAAAGCGTGATGATGAATATTTTACTCAGTATTTTATTTCTAAATTTCATAAGTATATTTTACAATTTTTTAAATTAATTAAGTAGGAAGTTAAATGTGTCCCCGCCAGTTAATGTACTCGTTATAAGTTTAACTATAGCGAATGCCGTACACATTACTATAAAGCCTATTACCACATTTAAAAGCATTTTCTTTGCCTCAGTACGGGAGGATGGATTACTACTCATCATTTTAAGGCCTGCCCACATGAATACTATAAGGACTATAGGCATCACTATAATGAATGCCCAGTTTAGGAAGAACTGAATCTGAGTAACTATCATTGTAAAATTACAAATGGGTTTTCCTCGCGATCCATCTTGGTTTTGTGCATATTTTTGACCGTTAACTTCCACGATGACCTTCGCCGCCCCATCACAAACAAAAATCCCTGTATAACCACTCTCACCTGGACCCGTCACTAAAGAATCTGCCGCAAAGCTCGCTTCTGCCGTGAGAAGTGAGAGCGATATTAAAGTTATAAGAAAAAGTTTTTTCATAAATTAATTTGTGCCTGTTCCGCCTAGATTATTAAGCTGGTCTCTCGCTCTATTTATTAAGATTTGGGCTGCATCCTTTCCGCTAGTGTATGACTCCACGAGATTCTGAAGGATCTGTGCAGAGTATAAAGAATTAGGATCTAGCCAGCCGTGGGAGATTATAGCGCTATCGTAGAAAATGGTCTGATATGGGTCCGTGGTGCCAGCGGAGAGTAAATCTTTTCTGACTGGCGGAAGATATGTGATTCTAGTCCAGATAGGAGCGACAGTAGGATCGAGAAAGGCTAGAGTCATTTGATAAGCAGCGTTCGCATTCTTTGCCATCTTAGGATATGCGAATGCTAATAATTTTCCATAAGTAGCACGATTATTTCCCTTCTCTATTTGAGGAATAGGAGCGATATCAAAGTTTAAATTAGGATTCTTATCACGAATATCGGAAAATTCTGAGGCAAAGCCGAAATATGTAGCTAGATTTCCTGCTATAAAATATGTTTTAGACTGGGGCAAAGAGCGATTCCAAGAATAGACTTGCTTCGTAGGATTTGAGAAACTAGTATAAAAGTTCAAAGCCTCTTCTGCTGAGGAAACATTCCTATTAGTCATTACGGTTCCGAGAACTGAGGCAAATGTCGTACCGCTTCTAACTGAGACAGGATCACCGTCCTGGAAAAGTAAAGCTGAGAAGATTTCTTTTGCATTCGTAACATTCCTCCATTCACCGAAGGCGACAGCGCTTCTAGTAATATTCGAAGCGTCATCTCTTACTGTTATCTTATCTGCCAACGCCTGAAATTCTGTCCAGGTCTTAGGATACGATGCCCTCCCAACATTCGAAAAAATATCCTTATTCCAATACATAACCAAAGGATCCACAGAAAAAGGTATAGCCACTAAGCCAGATGGAGCTAAAAATACTTCCCCTTCCTGTATAAAAGTATCTCTGAAATCCCTCTCAGGGAATGTAGTATATGGAATGGTGGCATATTTACCTTCCTGACTGGAGATTATCTCATAAGGCGCTAGCACGGCATCAGGACTTTCACCATTTGCTAAAGCAGCTACTAATTCTGCATTAAAAGTCTTTTCTGCTTTCTCAATATATGTAATTTGATATGTATTTTCATAAACTTTCTTCATTTCAGCGAGAAAATTCGAAAATGTAGCGCTAGGAACAGTGCCCCAGATAGTTATAGCAGGTAAATCAGTGGCTGAAGAAGTTCCTTTATACGTCGCTAGAAGGGCCATACCTACAACTATGCAAATTAAGAAAATACCGATGATTATTGTTTGGAATCTTGTCATTACTTTTTTAAGATAAGCCCATAATGATGATCGCCTGCATTAATTTCTGCTTCAAATTTAAAACCGGCACGTTCGAATAGAGAAAGTGCATTTTCTTTACTAACGAAACTAGCGGGACCTATAGGAGCACCCGTAGACCAGTCTATTACTAGAACTTTTCCACCTGGCTTAAGAATTCTTTTCGCCTCTAGGCAAATGTCGCTCTTTTTTTCTGTCTGAAAAAGAACATTTGAAATGATGATTCTGTCGCAAAGGAATTCCCGCATTTTTGTTCCGCCTATTTTTTCTATATCACCCCAGACTATTTCAATATTTGATAGTTTCGCACTTAATGCATTACTTTTTATTCTGTCTAAAAGTTCCTTTTGAACATCTATGGCATAAACATGCCCAGAAGAGCCGACCATTTTCGCAGCTTCGAGCGTATAAAAACCAGATCCAGCACCGAAGTCGGCTACTTTCATTCCGGGGGTTAGGGTGAATTGTTGTAAATTCTTTTGTGGATCCGAAAACATGCGTTAATTATAGCGCACCTTCGCTTTACGTGCTATGCCGCGTATCGACTCACGTAAAATGACACTATGGGTCGACGGTTCAATCATATAAAAAGACACCGAAACCATGGTAATTTGCTTGTAACACTAAATATATAAGTAAAACCATGGATATTAACGCAAAACAACAATATATGGACA
>JAPLZH010000037.1 GCA_026395105.1 Candidatus Tayloriibacteriota bacterium | reverse complement strand
TTGCAGATCCTGCGCTATACATTTTCTCAATACAAAACCTCTCTCCAAAAGACAAATGATGATATTTCATATGACAATTAAATTAATTATTTTGTTAATACATTAATTCTACTGTCCTACTTCAAAGGTAGCTAGTTCATGAACCAATACATATTATGTTTCTAATAAACGGAGTTTTTTTCCAAAATCAAAGCTGGATGGACGCAACCCTGAAGCCTGGCGAAGGAATGGCCGCCGTCTTAAGAGCGGGAATGTTCTATAATCTGTTCACTGGTCTCATTCGCACAGATGAGGAACGCCCTTGGTTATTCACGGGTGGCCTCATCGATTACTTTGGAGAGTCAACTCTCTCCAAAATCACTATGAGTTCTGATGTCTTTTACTTCACTAAGAAGTACGATAGACGTCAGGATCTCATAGAATACAGATTCAAACTCCGGGGCAATAATCTGTGGGTCGGGGGATACAGCGGTCCCGTGACTGGCGCTGGCCTCGCCAAGTGTTATCTCACAGAAGTCCCTGAAACTTTTCTTTCGCCGGCGGACGATTTCGAACCGTTCGGGGAACCCAGTGTTCCTTTTTGAATAGGGTGTTGCTCCCGAAGCCTTGCTTCTTCAGTCCGTGATCATGGGGTCGCGGGCTTTTTATTATGTCACATTTATATACATTCAGATGTTTGACTTTCAGACACCATTAAAGTAAGCTATATGTATGACTAATGAGTATATTAAGGCGCTTCGTGTAAAACGGGGTTTTTCTCAGCTGGAAATAGCGGAAAAACTCGGCATTTCACGTTCCTCATACATTGCCTTTGAACAGGGTAAGCGCGAATTAACATTAGCTGAGGCAAATGAATTAAGTACAATATTTGAAATCTCACTCGAAGATATTCAGAATGGTAAAAGTAATACCCCCGAAGTCGTCTTTGAAAAAAGTAAAAAAGACATAAAAGAAAAAACGGGTGGAGAAGTATGGGAGCGCATCTCTATTCCGCAGGAAAAAGTAAAAAAGTTTAAGCAGGTACTTTTGTATATTTTGTCAAAAGTCGGTGGTAAGCCGAATATTGGGCAGACTGTTCTTTATAAACTCCTATACTTCATCGATTTTGATTATTATGAAAAATACGAAGAACAGCTTGTGGGCGCTCGATATATGAAAAATACCCACGGCCCGACGCCAATAGCCTTTGCAAAAATCGTAGATGAGCTCGAAGTGGAGGGCAAATTAGAACCTATAAAAAGTAAGTTTTACAAATATGATCAAACTAAATATTTAGTTAATCCTGAAGAGGTGATAGATTTATCAGAGCTATCTGGCACTGAAGTCGCGCATATAGACTGGGAATTAGAGCGCCTTTCTGATATGACCGCTAAACAGATTTCGGCATTATCACATAAGGACACTCCATGGCTCGTGGCAAAAGAGAAAGAACTTCTAGACTATGAGTATGTATTTTATCGCCCGGAGGAAACATCAGTAAGAGAATATGAGTCACTTTAATAGATTACCTGAATTTGAAAAGGAGTTTAAAAAACTTTCTCAAAAATACCAGAGTCTGCCAGAAGATTTGAAAAAGTTAGAAAAACTCATAGAGATAAATCCAGTAGGGGTGGGTATGAATTTTATAGTGATTCAGCATTTAGAGTCAGTTAGAATCGTGAAAACACGTCTGGCCTGTAAGTCTTTAAGGGATAGATCTATACGAATAATTTATGCTTATCATAATGATATAGCTACTTTCATGTATATTGAAATGTATTTTAAAGGCGAAAAGGTAAATGAGAATCGCGAAAGAATTACTGAATATGTGAAAAGTTTGATATAGTTTGTGGGCGATTAACGAGATAATATTAAAATGAAATTAATTAGCATAAACGCCCAATGTGGCACGAAATATGAGGCCCTCTTAGAATTTCTTAAGGAAAATTCACAGAGCGTGGATATTTTTTGCCTTCAGGAAGTTTTTCATAATGCAAAAAAGATTAGGCCGGTTTTAAAGGATGTGAGGCCGAATTTATTTGGAGAAATAGAAGCTGTGCTCACAGATTTTAAAGGATATTTCACGCCTCCGCAGGAGGATGATGTCGGTGGTCTAGCCATTTTTGCAAAAAAAGGCCTAGAAGTCAGCAGGGTGGAGAATATAGTCATCTTCCCGATGATTGATGTTATAACCGACCGCAGTAATCCAGACTTTTTCACAATGGGCCGAGATTTACAATTTCTCGAATTTAGTAAAAACGGAAAAATCTATTCAGTTCTAAATTTTCACGGCATGTGGAATGTAAAAGGCAAAGTAGATACGGAGAAGAGACTCGAGCAGTCGGAGAAAATTAGAAAGATTTTTGATGAATTAAAAGGTGCGAAAATTTTATGCGCGGATATGAACATTCTACCTAGCACGAAAAGCCTATCTATTTTAACAGAAGGTAACATTGATCTAATCCAGAAATTCGGCATTAATTCGACGAGAAGCGCTTCTAAGCAAAGGCCGGAAGTTGTCGACTATATAATCACATCGCCTGAGATAGAAGTTTTAAATTTCGAGGTGCCTTCAGTCGAGATTTCGGACCATTTGCCTTTAGTGTTAGAATTTAATTAAAGATGCTTTTGTAAATAAAGACTAATTTTGCCTCGCTTTTTGCCCTCAAATATATTAGGATATATTCTATGGATAAATCTCATGTGAAGAACCCTCATCGTCCGGAATACCCTAAGGTTTCAAACGGCGATGTTTTAAGGGAGTATTTAAAGGCGGCTCGTGGGTACTGGCTGACTATATTTATAGTCACGGTATTTACCATTGTGCCCGTAATCGCCACGGGTATTTTCGCTCCGATTTTCTATAAACATCTCTTTGATCTCATATCAGGCAGTCCTACGGCAGAGGTGGTTTCTGAACTCATAAGCACAATACTCTATGTACTTCTACTGAATGGAATTAGCTGGATAGCTGTACGAATTTACGCATTTGCCATGGTGCATTTTCAGTCAAATATTATGAATCGCCTCCGCCAGAGAAGTTTCGAATATGTCATCGGCCATTCCTATTCATTTTTTAATAACACTTTCAGCGGATCGCTTGTTCAGAAAATTAACCGCTTTATGCGCTCCTTCGAAGGCGTGACTGATAGATTATTCAGTGAAATTATTCCGCTTCTCGTTAAGGTCGCGGGTATCGCTATAGTTCTCTGGTACACCGAACCTATCTTTGCCTATGCAGTTATAGTCTGGATGATTATATTTTTCATTCTCTCTTCTATTTTTGCAAAATGGAAAATTCCCTATAACATCATCTCCGCTGAAGTGGAATCACGCGCCTCCGCATCACTCTCTGACAGCCTATCTAACCATGCTACAGTTCTGACTTTTAGTAGATTTTCTCATGAGGCAAAGATATTTGATGAAGCGAATACTACTCATACCAAAGCACTCGCTAAGAAATGGAATGTGGCGAATATTATAGAAGCTATTCAGGCTTTCCTAAATATCGGTATAGAATTTATAATTTTCTACATCGCTATAAAATTCTGGGGAATGGGAAAGGTAACGGCTGGAACTTTTATACTCATTCAGATATATATTATCGGCCTTATGAATAATTTCTGGGGATGGAGTAGAATGTTACGCTATCTCTATGAAGCCTTCGCAGATGCGAAAGAAATGGTGGAAATTCTAAAGCTTACACACGGTATTAAGGATATGACGGGGGCAAAACCACTTCATGTAAATGGTGGGGTTATAAAACTAACTGATGTTCACTTTGCCTTTAATGAGTCTACGCCAGTGCTAGATGGAATAAATTTAGATGTTAAATCTGGTGAAAGAATAGGACTAGTCGGTCCGTCTGGGGCAGGAAAATCTACATTAGTCAGGCTTCTTCTTCGACTTTATGATATTCAAAAGGGAATTATACAAATAGATGGTCAGGATATTAAGGAAATTACTCAGGGAAGTCTCCGTGAGGCTATCAGTTTCGTGCCACAGGATCCTATACTTTTCCACCGTACGCTTCGTGATAATATTTGCTATGGAAAAACAGGGGCGACAGACGAGGAAGTCATCAATGCTTCTAAACTGGCTCATTGCCATGAATTTATAGAAACATTTCCTTATGGCTATGATACTTTCGTCGGAGAAAGAGGAGTTAAGCTCTCAGGTGGAGAACGGCAGAGAGTGGCTATCGCCCGCGCCATTCTTAAAAATGCTCCGATTCTTATTCTCGATGAGGCTACCTCCAGCCTAGATTCACATTCAGAAATGCTTATTCAGGATGCATTGGAAAATCTTATGAAAGATAAAACGGTTATCGTCATAGCTCACCGTCTTTCTACTATTAGAAAAATGAATCGAATAGTCGTTATAGAGCAGGGAAAAGTCCTCGAAGAAGGTGCTCATGATGAACTCGTAGAAAAAGGCGGACTTTATGCAAAGCTCTGGTCACTGCAGTCGAAGGGGTTTATAGGAAGTACCGAAGAATAATAAAAGTCTTACGTGTTATAATAATATGTATAAAAGTAATTAATTAATATAAAAATCATGAGCGCAGAATTCAAAGGAATAATCGGAATAATATTAAGTGTAATCGCACTATTTTCAATGGTCTTAATAGAAATTTTAAGATTAGGAAAAACATTATTCACTGTCGCTATCGTTCCGCTTATTATCTCACTCATCGCTATATATCTAGGTGCTATCGCTAGAAAAGATGGAGCTAAGATATTAGGTGTTATTAGTATAACTGTGGGAATTATAGGTGCAGTTAGCAGAGTTCTATTCATCATAGTATCTGGAAGATAATAAATCTTTCATAAAATAAAATGAGAAGAGGCAAAAGAGAGGAGCGACAAGAGTATTTAAAAAATAGAGAAAATGCCCGTGCTTTTATAGAGAGAAAATCCGAAGAATTTAATAAGTTTTATGGCTATAAAATTAATAGGATTAGTATTAGAAATCAGAGGACTCGCTGGGGAAGCTGTTCGAAAAAGGGGAATTTGAACTTTAATTATAGGCTTATTCTGCTACCTGAAAGGCTGGCCGACTATGTAATTGTTCATGAAATTTGCCATCTAGGTGAATTTAATCATTCCTCTAAATTCTGGGCACTCGTCGAGCGCACTATCCCAGACTATAGGGAAAGAAGGCAAATTTTGAAGAAAATTAGGACGAATATGTTATAATGCGAATATATAGGATAATTTAACTTTTATGATTATAGCCATTATCGCCATCATCGTTTTTCTCGGATTAGTATCACTTAGGATAGTGAAGGAGTATGACCGTGGAGTGATTTTCTTTTTAGGTAAAGCTACGGGTGTTCGTGGTCCGGGGCTCATAATCCTCATACCTATACTAGAGAATATGACGAAAGTCACCCTTCGCACTATCACGATGAACATTCCTTCTCAGAAAATAATTACTAAAGACAATGTTTCTATAGATATAGCCGCCGTGGCCTACTATCACATAGTGGATTCTATGAAGTCTGTGGTGGCCATAGAAAACGTTCATGAAGCGGTGAATCAGATCAGTCAGACAACAGTCAGAAATGTTATCGGCCGTTTTAAGCTAGATCAGTTACTTTCTCAGACCGCTGATATTAACAGTACTATTAAGGATGTTATAGACCAACACACAGAGCCGTGGGGTGTGCAGGTCACAGCTGTGGAAATTAAGGACATCACTTTGCCTGATAATATGCAGAGAGCGATGGCAAAGGAAGCAGAGGCAGAGAGAGAAAGAAGGGCAAAGATAGTGGCAGCTCAGGGTGAATTCGAAGCAGCTCAGAAGCTCGGTGAAGCAGCTGATCTCATATCAGCACATCCTGTCGCCCTTCAGCTCCGCACTCTTCAGACAATGGCCGAAATCGCCACCGAGAAAAACTCCACCATCATTTTCCCAGCCCAGTTTATGACTACTGTTCAGGAGGCTTTCGCGACGATCAGACAGGATTCTTCGAAGAAATAATATTCTTTGGTCCGCCGACAGTTTGCAGTGTGGTTAATGACTTACTAATATAAACAAATTCCGATATGAAAAACCCGAACTCTCAGATCGTCATATACAAAGACCAAAATGGCAAAGTTAAAATCGATGTGCGATTTGATAATAATACGGTATGGCTAAGTTTAGAACATATGGCAAAGCTTTTTGATAAAGCTAGATCGACCATAAATGAACATATCTTAAATATATATAAAGAGGGGGAACTCATAGAAGGCCTAACTATTCAGAAAATCGGAAATTCCGATTTTCTTGTAAAACCTACAAATTATTACAGTTTAGACATCATCATTGCGGTCGGCTATAGGGTAAAATCTGTTCAAGGCACCGCATTCCGCAAATGGGCCACTGAGCGCCTATCAGAATACATCATAAAGGGTTTTGTGCTAGACGATGAGCGATTGAAGAACCCAGACTTACCGTTTGATTATTTCGAAGAGTTGTCTCGTCGTATTACGGACATTCGAGCCAGTGAAAAGAGATTCTACAGGAAAATCACCGATATTTATGCCACTAGTGTTGACTATGATCCTACAGATGAGCAAAGTATTCTCTTTTTTAAGACAGTGCAGAATAAAGTGCACTATGCGATAACTGGGAGTACTGCAGTGGAAATAGTCGCAAATAGGATCGATGTAAAGAAACCGAATATGGGTCTTACGAATTTCCGGGGAGCGAAGCCGACGAAAGAAGAAGTTATCATAGCGAAGAATTATCTAAATGAGCAGGAACTGTTACAGCTAAATAACTTAGTCGAGCAGTACCTCATATTTGCAGAAGGCCAGGCCATGAGGCGAGTACCTATGTATATGAAAGATTGGATAGAGAAATTACACGGATTCTTAACTATAAACGATAGAAATATACTGAAAGACGCCAGTAAGATTTCACATGAATTAATGAAGGAGATCGCCGAGAAGAAATTCGATGAGTATAAGCAAATAGAAGCGCGACAAGACGTCGAATTTGATGAAGTGGCACTAAAAGCTATCGAGGATGTGAAAAGAAAAAAGTTATCATCAAAAAATAGAAAAAGAAAGTCATGAATAAAATTAAAAAATCGGGAATATCTGGCACTGCTAAAAATACTATATTTTCCTGCAGTCATATATCTAAAAAGTTTGATCAAACTGAAGTGCTTCGGGATGTTTCTTTTACTGTGGCAAAGAATGAAAAAATCGGGCTTGTCGGGGCAAATGGTTCTGGAAAGAGTACGCTTCTTAAAATCATAGCCGGTCTTTTAGAAAAAGACGGGGGCGTAATAAACTGCTCAAAAAAGATAAAAATAGAATATTTGCCTCAAATTCATTTAGGGACAGAGAATGAAAATCTGAGTGGTGGGGAAATCGCTAAGAAAATTTTGCAAAATATTATGGTTTCTACGGCCGACCTATTCATACTAGACGAACCGACTAATAATCTGGATGAGGACGGCCTCCGAATGGTCGAAAATCTGGTTTTAAAAAGCTCGAAAGCATTTCTCATAGTCTCTCATGACCGTATGTTTTTAGATAATACTGTCACTAAAATAGTGGAAATAGATCATAAAACTAAGTCGTCTTACATTTATGATGGAAATTACTCTGAATATGCAAAGGAAAGAAAGGCAAAGATAGAGCGCCTTTGGAAAGAATATAGTGAAAAAGTAGAGAAGGTGGAGAGGCTTCATTCTTCGCTAGTCGAAAGGGTAAACTGGGTTCGGGAAATTGAAAATAAGAGATTCGATAATAAAAATTTGCCGATGCATGAGAAGGAGAAGCCTCAGGCGGCTTACCTTCGTGATAAAGAGGGACGGGCAGGGCGCCGTGCGAAAGTTATGAAGGATAGGCTGGAGAAATATCAGGAGGAAACGGAGGAAATTAAGAAGCCTTATGACGGACTGCCCTTAAAAGTCGTTTTTGAAAATGAAAGGGGTGGGGTGAAGGTTTTTGAAATTAAAGATGTTGTAAAAGAGATTGGCGATAAGAAAATAGGGCCGGTAAATCTCCGTATAACATACGGCGACCGTTTGCATATAGTCGGTAAAAACGGCGCAGGGAAGACCACACTTCTTAAAATGCTACTCGGGGAAATTTTGCCGACGAAGGGTGTCATAGAAAGGGGAGAAAATGTGAAAATCGGCTATATTTCACAGGAGAGATGGTTTAACCGAACGGACAAGAGAGTTATAAGGGAATTTCTGGATATTACGGAGATTCCAGAGCCAGACGCTAGGCAAATATTAAATAGATTTAAAATTACGGAAGATGATGTTAAGAAACATATCTCTGAATTAAGTCCTGGGGAGTATTCTAGGGTCCTTATCGCCGAATTAGTCGCAATGAAACCGAACTGTATAATCCTAGACGAGCCCAGTAACCACCTAGATTTAGAGGTCTTAGAGGAGCTTGAGAGTGGTTTAGAGAAATACGAGGGTACTCTTATAGTCGTGAGCCATGATAGATACTTTGTGCAAAAGATTAGGACAAATAGAGACTATTTGCTGTATAATTAATGATTATGGAAGAACCTCTAGCTACCCCTCAAGTAGGACACTCGAACTTAATAATGAATAATACTCTGTTGCTGTCCTAAACTCAATACACCGTATCGACTCACGTAAAATGACACTATGGGTCGACGGTTCAATCATATAAAAAGACACCGAAACCATGGTAATTTGCTTGTAACACTAAATATATAAGTAAAACCATGGATATTAACGCAAAACAACAATATATGGACA
>JAPLZH010000011.1 GCA_026395105.1 Candidatus Tayloriibacteriota bacterium | reverse complement strand
TACCGTTACTCAAGAAGATTTAGATGAAATCCATTCCTTCTTGAATGACCGACCTAGGGAGTGTATTGAGTTTAGGACAGCAACAGAGTATTATTCATTATTAAGTTCGAGTGTCCTACTTGAGGGGTAGCTAGAGGATATAATTATTAATATCAAATTACAATACATGAAGCAGAGAATCAAACGCTTGCTTTTTACCCATGATAGTGTATACTCTTTTTGTATCGAAAAGGGGCGTCAACCGTTAGGATGATTGCTCCTTTTCATTTACCTCAGTATTTTTAGGTAGTTGTAACCTTAATTTCATATCCTTATCAACAAATATATTGAAGTTTCTATTTTTAAAGCCGTTTATAAAATCGTCAACACCTAAATTCTTTTTTAGACAGTTCATTAACTCTATTTTACACTGACTGTTTCCCTTTATTGCTCCAGTCTTAATTTTTAGGTCATAGCTTATTGCCCCGATAATTAAATCGACGACTTGTAATAGATCGTTTGATCGAGAATTAATTCGACACGCTCCAGCAAGAGCTAATCTACCAAGTTTACTATTTACTTCTTTCTTTACATTTACTTCAAATTTAATTTCTTTTGGTGTAGTAATATGATCTGCGAGCAAAATAAGAATTTCCTTTTCAGCTAATGCTGCTTCCACCAAACGTATTGTAAGTTGTTCATAAGCTTTCCAAGGATCTCCACCGAATTCATTTTTATAATAATCACCTTCTTTATCTATGGAATATGAATAGAAATTAGTACTTCTAGTATCAAAGAATGCGCTAAGAGCAAATTTTGCAAATTCTATATTATTCTTCGATAATTTATTAAAATGCATCTCGTCATGAAAGTTTCTTTTATTTCTTTCATATAAAATCTTATTCATTAGATAGTAAGGCTGACTCATTTTGATAATACCGACACTGAAAAATGGGTCAGTGGAGTTATTCAAACTACCAGTTTCATCGAGGAAACAGAATTTAGATCAGATTTGATCGTAATCTGAGAGCTTTAAATCTTCTGTTTTTACTTCTTTATTAAACTTGAAAAAACTCATGGGTGATATTATACCTTTTTAATAGTAAAAATATAGGTAGCGTTCTTACATTTTTTGTATAGTATTATCAAACTTTATAAAGTCAGGCAAAAATTAGAATGTTTATAAAGTTGTGACTTTTGAGGTCTTCAAATCCCGAACGTGAGCGCCGTGAGGCGCTCACTTGGGGTCACCATATAAAAAAACCCTTTCGGGTTTTTTATATGGTGACCCCATCGGGATTTGAACCCGAGTTTAAGGCTTGAGAAGCCTCCGTCCTGGACCAGGCTAGACGATAGGGCCGGCGTAATTTGCACATTAAAGCACAGTAAACAGTATATTCAAAAATGGCCTAAAAGCAAATATAAAAACGATTTTGCTTTTTTGCACATTTCCACTTATCTCTTCTTCCACTCCTCCTCCTGACGAACTAAAACCTCAGGCGCTGACTTCGCGTCTTCTAGGATTTTCTCTATGGCCTTCTCCATCCGGGCGCCCTGTGAGCCCTTTACTAGCAAAAGATCTTTTTTGAGTATAAAGCCTTCGAGGAATTTTCCAGCCTCAGAAGAATTTTCAAAAGAGAATATTTTATTTGCCTTCATGCCGGCATCTAGTGCTCCGTCGCCCATTTTCTTTGCCCTCATGCCGACAGTCACTAAAATATCCGCTACTTTAGAGGCAAAAGCTCCTGCCTCCTGATGCGCCTGATTAGACTTCATACCGAGCTCTAACATATCTCCGAGCACGGCTATTTTCCTACCTCCTGAATGTGCATTTTTCAAGACGAGCATCGCCTCATGAAGAGCTATTGGCGAAGAATTATATGTATCGTCTATTATGACTGATTTATGAATTCCGCGAAGAATATTCATTCGGCCAGCAGGAGGCGTATATGAGGCAAAGGGCTGTAGTGCACGTCCTGCATCTATTCCGAATTCATTTGCTACTGCTACTGAGATAATAACCGGATATACATGCTGAATTCCGACGACGCCTGATAATTTAACCTTATTTTCCCCGTTTTTATCTAAAATAAATTCGACCCCTGATAGGACTTTCATATTTCCATCTAATCCATAAGAAAGCGTTACTCCAGAAGCATGAAAATCGGCAGGATTTTCTATACCGAACGTTACTACCTTTGCCGACTTATTCCTCTCTCTAAGGCGAAGCACATCTGCATCATCCGCATTTAAAATTAAAGTTCCGCCTTTCTTAAGTGCTGTAATTAAATTTGCCTTCTCATCTATGAGTTCACCGCGAGATGTGAAAAACTCTATATGCACCGGCACTTCAGGGATTCTCGTCACTACTACTACATCAGGCGAAAGCCATTTCGAAATAGAGCGAATATCCCCCGGATGATCAGCACCCACCTCCAGTATTAAAAATTTCGGATACTCTTCTCTAAAAAAGATTAACTCTAAACCGCGAAGAATATTCTTAGCCCATAGGAATGGATCATTCCAAGCATTCTGACAGCCGAGTATAGTCAAAGGCACCCCGATTTCACTATTAAAACTTTTCTCACTTTTACGTATAAAGAGCTCACGGGAAAGTGAGGCAAAGATAGCGTCTTTTGCGGAAGTCTTTCCGACATTTCCTGTAACCGCTATTATTTTCGGCTTATACTTCTTAATAACAATAGCCGCTTCTGTGGCTAAGATACTCGCTACTATTTTTTTTAAAAATTGTTTCATGATTTTATCGTCCATTTAACCTCTATTACTTTCTATTATCTATCTGGTGCTATCTCATAATATGATATCAAAAATTTAGTCAAACGCATAAACGGGTCGGTTAGGGTCTCTGAAGCGTATGTCGCACCCTTCGGATATACTTGATAAAGGAAGATTATAAATCGTGGATTACTAGCCGGGAAGTATCCGAAGAATGAGTGCAAATATCTATCACTATAATACTTGCTTGTCGAAGAATCCGCAATCTGTGCCGTTCCCGTCTTAGCCGCGACCGACCATCTGTCCATTTTAACGGCTCCTTTCTTTAGGGCGAGGTCCACGACCGTGATAAGCATCTTAGTAACAGCGTCGGTAGTTTCTTTTTTCAAAACTCTCACTCCACTACCTCCGGCCACTGTCTTATTAGTGCCGATCCTATAATTAATCTTATCCGCCAAATGCGGAGTGATGAGCATCCCCCCATTTGCCAGAGTCGCGAGTGCTCTAGTCATCTCCATCGGCGTTACAGCTATTCCCTGCCCGAATGAAGCGGTGGCGAGCTCCACGTCACGCCCTGATTTTAAATTTCGTAAATCTCCCTTTATTTCATATGGCTGATCTATACCCGTCTCCACGCCGAGCCCGTAATTATTCATATAAACTGGGAATCTATCTTTACCCATAAGAAGGGCGATGTATGAGGCGCCAGTATTTAGAGATTCACTAAGAATCTTTTGCATAGGTGTTTTATTTCCGCGCCCCTTTCCATCGTAATTTTTTATAGTTTTTCCGTTCAATGTAATAAATCCTTTATCATCATAAGTGCTATTCGGAGTGATAACGCCACTATCTAGCCCAGCGGCCATGGTGAGAGGCTTCATGATAGAGCCCATTTCATATCTGTCCTGAACGAGAGGATTCGTATAGGCGCGAGTATTCGAAGCAGAACCGTATGAGTTCGGATTATACGAGGGCAAAGCGCTCATAGCATAAATCTCCCCCGTTTTCGGATCCATAATGATTCCGCCGACGAGGTCGGAAGACCATTGGCTTTTTACTTTCATTAAAGTGTCCTCTAATTCGTGCTCCACCGTAGGCTCCACAGACGAAACCACATCCCCCGTCATCTCTTCGCCCTCCACCACTGTTTTTTTAATATTTGTAAAAAGGTCGGTCAGGAAATTCCCTGGAGACGCATCATCTTTCCTAGTTAAAACTGGTTCATAGAAACGTTCTAGTCCGTACTGCCCTTCGAGTATACTGTCTTTTCCGAATCCATAATAACCTATCACATGTGCGGCTAATTCATTCCCCGGATAGAATCTCCATCTCTCTTTTTGCACTCTAATGCCGGCAAAGTTAAGTGCCTGAATTTTATCTCCCACTTCTATCTCTACGTGTTTAGCTAATTCGGCATACTGAGAGCCTGTTTTCTTTGCCTTATTCAAAAAATCTTCGTGATTAAGCGGAATTATTTTCGACAAAGAATTATACACTGACTCCGGGTTTTTTATGAGACTCGGCACCATGACTATTAAATTTCCTTCTTTAATTCCAGCGGCAGAAACTAGGTCTCCACTCTTTGATTGAAAATATATGTAACCACGGTCGAAAATATCTCCCTCCGTGCTCGCATACTGTCTATCAGCTTTTAAAACATATGCTTCATGCGAAAAAATCTGCGTTTTATATAAATTCCCAGCGATAATTAAGGCAAAAAGAGTAATTCCGCCTGCGACTAATCTTAATCTCCATTTTATGCTGGAACTAGATCTCATGGGCCACTCCGACTACAGGACTAAGGGCTTTCTTAGAGATGAATTGAGTGTTTAAAGGAGAGACAAAGCCTTTTTCTAAGGCCACTTCTGAAGTGATTGAATTTTCAGCCGTTAGATATTCTGCCTCTAAATTAGAAAGTGACATAGCGACAGACTGGCTTTTCTGCTCTGCTGATTTCATGCTTGTAGCGTTTGTTATAACGCTCTTTATGCAGTATCCGTAGGCTACTCCTGAAAGGATTATGAGCAAAGCGAGAATGGCGATTATGAACTTCATCCTTATATTCGTTACGTTTTGAATGTGTGCGATAGCTTGTGTCATAATCTTTTATTTAATTAATAATGTTTTTAACTAATCTACTATTTTTTCTAAAATTCTTAATTTTGCACTTCTGGCTCGCGGATTATCTTTTAATTCTTCTTCTGTGGCGATGATCGGTTTCTTTGTAATGACATTCGCCTCTCCTCTATCTCTCCGCTCTCTAAAATAATTTTTAACGGTTCTGTCTTCAATGCTATGGAATGAAATGATGGCCATCCTTCCGCCGTTTGATAAAAGTGAGAAAGCCTTTACCATTCCTTCCTGTAATGCGCCGATTTCATCGTTTACTGTGATGCGTAGTGCCTGGAAAGTTTTCGTGGATGCATTCGTTCGGCCTTTTTTATAGAATGTTGGAACTGCTGAATTTATTATCTCGGCGAGGTCAAATGTGGTGGCTATCGGCTTCTCTTCACGGCGCTCACATATAGCTCTAGCGATTCTTCTCGCATATCTTTCCTCTCCCCAGCCGTAGATGATGTCTGCTATATTTGCCTCATCCCAAGTATTTACGATTTTCTCTGCAGTTAAATCATTCGGTAATGGATATCCTTTAAAAGTCATGAGAAGTGGCTCGTTCTTCATAAAGCTAAATCCGCGACCTGAGGTAGTTAACTGATCTGAAGAAAGTCCGAGGTCTAGCATCACTTTGTCTACCTTTTCGACTTCAGCTCTGACGAGTGCTCTATCCATCATTCTGAAATCCTCGTTTACAAAGACATAGTTTGAGAAGCCTTCATTTTCTATTCTCGCTCTGGCTCTCGTTATGGCCCCTTCATCTCTGTCTAGGCCTAGGCTCAGCTTTGCCCCCATCTTTAATGCTTCGAGCAAATGTCCGCCACCGCCGAGGGTGCCGTCTAAATAGACATCACCTTTCTTAATATTTAAACCGTTCAATGATTCCTTTAAAAGAACTGTCCTATGTACTATTTCGTTCTGATTCATGTCCATGGCCTTTGAATTAGAGCATCCCTACCTGACCTAATTTTTCCGCTAAGGCATCTGCTCTTTTCTCAACTCCATTTTTATATTCATTCCACGCATGCTCGTCCCAAATTTCTACTCTCGACTGAACTCCGACCACCGCTACTTTCGTAGTGAGTCCAGCGCGAGTTTTTAAAAAGTCTGGGACCAGAATGCGTCCGATAGAATCTACTTCCACTTCTACTGCACCTCCGAAGAGGAATCTATTAAAACTTCGAGTGTCTGACTGAAGCATTGAACCTTCTGATAATCTCTCTGAAATCTTTTCCCATTCTTTCGTAGTGAAAAGAAAAAGACAGTTATCTAGTCCCGGAGTGATGACTAATTTCTTTCCCATCTCTGCGCGAAATTTTGCCGGGAGAGAGACTCGGTTTTTATCATCTATGGAGTGTGTATATTCTCCGATTAACATAGTGTTTAAAATGCTTTTGGTGGGTTTACCACTCGTTCCCACCTGACATATATTTTATACCACTTCATACCACAAAGCAACAGAAAAATAGTGCAAAACTGGGGAAAACAAAAGAGAAAAAACTTTTTGCAAAGGGTACACAAATTTTCTGCTGAAAATTTGTCCAGTCCTCGGGCTCTTCGCCCTGCGGAGCCCCTTTGCAAAAAGTTTTTTCTCTTTTGTCTTAGAGTATGCTGTATTTTAAGGGTTTTTATAGTAAGTACCCACACCCTCCCCAATCTCCATATTTATCAACCTTAAATAGACATGAACTTTTGGAACCAGTTCCTGGGATTATTCCACTTAAGAGATAGGAGTACAGAGGCTAGTATGGAGGTAGTTTCTGCACCTCTTT
>JAPLZH010000033.1 GCA_026395105.1 Candidatus Tayloriibacteriota bacterium | reverse complement strand
ATCCTAGCTTTAATTTCAATGTCAGTTAGTCTCATTACGTCATGTATTCTACCATGGTGGCTAGATGAATACTTGTGTTGTTATACACAGTACCAGAAAGCACGATGACGGCTTACTTAAAAGGGGTGTGAGGGGTTACTTGTCGTTGGCTTGACTTTCGTATTTACCTTGGTAATATAGCGGTATACCTTCTGTCGCTTCGGTGGCAGAACGCGTAACCGCAATCTTGTATTGCGGTTTCTGCATTTTGGGAATATTCTATGGTAATGAAACTCTATATTTACATTTATGGGAACATATAATGCAAAAACTGAAAATGGTAAATGCATCTTTTGTGAGATTGCCTCTGGTAATATATCTACTTCAGATTTTTGGGAAAATGATGAATTCCTAGCATTTCTCTCTAGGGACCCGAACACTACTGGATTTTCATGTATAATTCCCAAAAAACATTTTGATAGTGATGTTCTTAAAATGCCCGATGATATTTTGCAAAAATTCATTCTATCTGCAAAAGAAGTCGCGAAGTTATTGGAAAGTTTTTATCCGGACGTTGGAAGAGTAGGTCTAATTATGGAAGGCACGGGTATCGACCACGCTCACATTAAACTCGTCCCAATGCACGGCACCGAACATATGAAGCGTGGCGAATGGAAACAATACCTTTCTGGACAAAATCATTGGTTTGATAAATATGAAGGTTGGATTTCTTCAGCGGGAGGACCAGATGCTGATCGGGAAAAGCTTAAAAAACTCGCAAATGATATAAAAACATTCCGAGACCAGAAATTTATAAAATAATTAACGCGAGTATGAATTTCTATAGCAAATACTTCCTTCCTAAATATTTAAATTTGAGGATGAGTAATAAGAATTTGGAAAAACATCGCATGGATGTGGTCGGCAAAGTTAGTGGTGCAGTACTCGAAATAGGCTTTGGATCAGGGCTTAATCTTCCCTATTACAAAAATGTAAGTAAACTTTATGCTCTCGATCCAGTGAAAGAGCTTTATAAACTCGCAGAAAATAATATTAGGACGGCTTCATTTCCTATAGAGTACATTCAAGCTTCTGCCGAAAGTATTCCTATTTCTAATAATTCCCTCGATTTCGTCATTTCTACATGGAGTCTGTGCAGTATTCCCCATCCAGAAGTGGCCCTAAAGGAAATCTTTAGAGTGTTAAAACCGAATGGGAAATTCTCATTTATTGAACATGGAAAATCTCCTCAAAATTACATTTGTCGAATACAAAATTTACTCACTCCGTTTTCTAAAAGGATCGCAGGAGGATGTCATCTGAACAGAGATATTGAGAAGCTTATTCGTGATGCGGGTTTTGAAGTGCAAAAGATAGAGAAATTTAAAGAAAAATCAAAACCACTCAGTTTTATATACAAAGGTGTCGCAATTGCAAAAAAGTAGATATAGATCAAATCTCCAGAATCTTCACTCCAGCGCTGTATTTTAACAAATAGAAATCTGCTAGAATATCCCCATGGACCAGACCAAACCTCCTCTCATTAAAACCCTCCTTAAAATCCCCGTCTTTATAATATCTAAAATAATTTTCTTTACTCTCTGCTATCTCGTCTCCACTTTTCTCATAATCGCACTCGGCTGGTACGGCTCATTCGGCATTCATTTTTTGCTCGTTCTGACATTCGTCGTCCTTTTGTATTTAAATGTAAAATCCAGAGAACTTTTTAATTTTGATAAAAAAAACTGTTAGCCCTAAGGGTTTCTTAATAGAAATCTTCATCTTCCTTCTCCTGGCCGAAGCTTCCCTTTTCCTCAGCACCCCGCTTAGCACATCATTTCCTAGATCTGTATTAGAAAAAATTAATACAGTTCGCCCGCTCACCGACGAATGCGGAGAAATTTCTAAGGCAAATAACGCGCTCGACTTCTTCAAAGGTCTACTAGAAGCAAAGGATGTAAATTTCGTCTACGGCGGGTTTATGGAAAACTTAAAAGTATTAGAAGGCTGGAACTGGATTAAAAAAGGAAACGCTAGAGATGCCCAGGCCTTCAACACTGATATCTACGTAACGAAACAGCCCTACTGCATAAGCACTTCCACATATGTACACGAACTTACCCATGTTTACCAGTTTAAAAATGGCAAAAATGAAGGCTTCAAATATGCGCTAGAATACTTTGCAGACTTCATATATCAAATTAAGGACCCAGACCGAATCTATAATTTCGGCGGAGAAAAAGGTCTAGTCCAGGCGATTAAAGATAAAAAGAAATTCACCGATTTTAATTCCGAACAGCAGGCGTCTATCATAGACACTTATTATGACGGAGCAGTAGGAAAAATGGCAAAGGATTATTACGGCGATCCATACACCGAAGAATATCTTACAGCATTAAAATATTATGTAGAGCAATTAGGTATAAGGCTATAAAAACCCTGATTAGTGTCTCTATGTCTTCTTATACCTCGTTGTTCTTCCCTGTCCTATACGCTCGACTTTTTTAAGACGAAGTAAAGTATCGAGTGCCTGAGACACGGTCGGCCTGGCTACTTTTGCTGATTTTGAAATATCACCAGGTGTCGCTTCAGGGACAGTCAAAAGGTATTGCCATACCAGAAGCTGTTTTGGTGACAGTAACTTCTCTATATTTTCTTTAGAAAGTAAGGAGATAGCCTCTTTCGCCTGATTAAGGGAAATATTTAAGAAAAATTCCAGCCATGCGAAAATATCTTCATTTTCTGTTTTGAAGGTTTTCTGACTCTGGCGAAGAGCGACATAATATTCTGGTTTATTATCCTCGATAAGTTTTTCATGCGAAATATACGGCACATACTCATATCCGTACTGGAGCATAAGTAAATTCGTAAGTATTCGACTTAGCCTTCCATTACCATCCTCAAAAGGGTGGATCTTAAGAAATTCGATGATAAAGTTAGCGATAATAATCAAAGGGTGAATCTTCTTCTCATCGACAGACCTTCGTGTCCAGTCCATGAGATCATACATCTCTTTAGGCGTAAGCAGAGCTGGAGTGGTGGCAAAAATCACCGCCACTGATTTACCTTCCCCATTAATCATTTCTACCTGATTCTCATCTTTCTTATAATCACCACGGTGAAGCGTATCTTTATCGACATGCTTCAGAAGTTCTTTATGAAGATGTTTAATACTGCTTTCAGAAATAGCTATCTTTTCGTATGCGCTAAATATGTTTTCTAGTAATTCGTAATATCCCCGTACTTCCTGCTTATCTCTATCCTTAAATTTTTGCATAGTAAGACCGCGTATTAGTCTGTCGACATCCTCATCTGAAAGCCCAGAACCTTCGATGCGAGTAGACGCACCAGTAGAAGTAACGAGCACGGATTTTTTAAGCCTAGTCAAAACCTGTGGATTAAGGCTCGCTCCTCCGACCCAGCGCCCCTTAAGCTCATCGACCATATTAATAATGGCCCAGAGTTTCTGTGGTATATTTTGTATACGTTTGTCTAAATGGTTCATATTTAATCTATTATAAGTGGTATATTAGATTATATTAGATTATACCTTTAAAAGCAAGGCCTAATTCGACTAAATTAGCCGAAGCCCCCCTTTCTCCTACTGTCCCCTACTGCGGAAAATCCTCTAAAAGTTCCCCCGAATAATAGAATTCATAAGCCAGTCTACCGAAGCTGTATTCGGTGCCGTTTATCATGAGGCTGGCCCCACCCATTTTCGGCTCTAAATTCGGACTGGAATGAACGAAGCCGATATTATATAAAGTAGCGAGCACCTCCGGTCGATTCGAAATATCTACGCCAGACTTCTGCCACTGAGTAATTATTTGCTTATCATAAAGTGCAGCATAGAGATATGCATAATAATGATCATGGTAATCAGTAATTCTTTTAAATCTTTCTGCATTAATATCGGCCGTCTTAAAATCCAGTACATTTTCGAATTCCGGCCCTAGGTAAAAAGGCGAAGTGGTGGCCTTCAAATTATCCTCGATTTTCTTTGCCGTTTCCTGTTTAATTCCCAAAACTCCGAGCGAAAACTGACTCATACTCGCCAGAACTTTCACCGGCGAAATAGCCTTTTCAAACCAAGCTCTATCAGAAAAATACAGTCTCATCTGTTCAGACATAAGCTCGGCCACTAAAATCCTACTCTTTATACCCGTCTCATTCTCTACCCTTTTAAGAACATCTTTATCTTTTAAAACGCCCATTTTAAAGAATGTCCATTCGGATGAACTAGCCCAGGCAAAAGGGCTGGCTATGTCTGTCATATCCGCTAAATCTTCAAAACTCTTTAAGGAAGCATTTGTCGTAAAGTCCAATATACAGGAATTTCTAAAATCAGCGAATAAGCCACCGGTACTAACGCCGAGAGTCATTGTGACTGCATCCAGATTTTTCTGTGCTAATTCTTTTTTATCGGCAAAGGCGAGATTTATAATTCTTCTAAATTCCCCGCCATACTCCTTCTTTAAAATTTTTAGAGAACAATAATTCTCTTTATTAAAAAATGAATCCTCACCATTCAGAATGACGGCGGTCGATGAAGAATTTCTACTATTTTGCCAAAAAACATCACTCTGTGAATCCACGATTCCTGAAGTATCAGTTAAGTGCAAATTAACTCCGACATAGGCCGCGAGAAAGGCAAAACCGATTAAGGCAAAAATCACTATGACTACTTTAATTGCTGTGAAAAATGCGACTTTCATTTTTTGCCTTTTTTACTTTTTTAAATTATCTACGTAATTAATTATACCCTGTGTTGTTCTTTTTGCCATTTCATCTATAGATTTAGCCCTTTCTTCATCAGTTCGTAGCATTTTCTCGTAAATATATGCGTATTCTATTAAAAGGCTAGGTTTCGTGAGAGTTCCCGAAGCACCGAGCGCTATTAGGCTTTGATCTTCGATTATACTTGTTTTCTGATTTCCGACAACTTCTGGAGTTAAAATCTTTCCAAGCTCCGCATAGATGAACTCCGCGACCATTCTCGAAGAAGTGGCATTAATAGCCTGACTTTCGGGTATAAAAATGGTAAAACCTTTATATTCCCCCGGCGAATTTTCATTCGGCCTCTCACTATCATTAAAGTGCAAATGAATTACTAGGTCTATTTCATTATCATTCGCCCATTTATTTATTCCATAAAGTTTAACCGCTGTGGCTTTATCCACATTCGTATGATTCGCCATATCCAGCACGAACTTTTTCGAGCCTGAAGATAATTTCTTTTTCTCTTCTGCCTGATGCAAATTTTTAAAGTCTAAAATATTTTGCTCTTCATTTTTAAAATATTCTGTAAAAAGCGGATTCCATTCTTTTTTATCTCTCGACACCACCGCTTTATACCCCACCCTGCTGTTTAAATCCACAGAAATCTTCTCCGATATATCTGACACTAAATCTCTTTCATAAATATCCTTAAAGTGCGCGCCTCCAGTAAGGGAATCATGGCCGAGAACGATGAGAACATTAAATGTTTTCAGAGTGGAGGTGGCTTCCGGCACGGTGAGCTCTGAGCTAGAGGTATCTAAAACAGTCTCATTCGTCAAATCATTTCCGCCTATTTCATAACTTTTGCCTTTAAAAAGAGGTTCTGTAAAAATGAATAGTAAAATGACAGCCACCGCACATATGCCAGCTATCAAAATAGTCTTATTCATCCCTTAACGATACTTCACATTCTTTCTTTTGTAAACGAAAATCTAGGGAGATCTAGGGAGATCTCATGGGCTCTCGGGAATCCCCAAAGCAGTTCCCTTTTACTTTCTTAATTATGGTAGAATATTCTCATGACTCCTCATATAGAATGGGAAACTCTAGAGTTTTATCATAATCCTAAATCGGCAGATTGGTATTGGGCCGTCGGAATAATTTCAGTTACCGCTGTAGCTGTGGCCTTTATCTTTAATGAAATCATTTTTGCCATTTTTCTTTTCGTGGCAGGTTTCGCTGTAGGCATACACGGCTGGGTAAAACCGAATAGTACTTACTACGCTATTACGAATAAGGGCATAGTTATCGGAAATTCAATGCATCAGTACGCTGACCTAGAATGTTTCTGGGTAGACGACCTTAAACACATACAGCATCTCCACCCTTCTATTAGTTCGCAGATACTTTTAATGTCAAAAAAATCCATGCTTCCTGTTTTTTCTATACCGATGCATAAAGAAATGGAAGCGGAAGAAGCCAGAGAGCACCTTTTGAATTATTTGCCTGAAAAAGAGATTCGGGAGTCATTTTTCCAGAAGCTTATGGAGAAACTTGGTTTTTAGGCGTTTTTCTGATAAGGTGTGCATGCGCTTCCGTCGTTCAATGGATAGGACATAAGTTTGCGGAACTTAAGATCAAGGTTCGATTCCTTGCGGGAGCACCAAAATTCGTTTGACTTTAGTGAAAAAAAGAATATAATCTTAGGTAAGACTCGCGGGGAGTAATCCCCTCTTCGGCATCAGAGCTGTGAGCGAGCCGAGCAAAAGCCCCTTTCGGGGCTTTTGTGTTTTTTATGTGTTAGAAAGTACTTTCGTTTTATTTGACCCTCTTTATAGCCGCGACCATTCTCGCTTTCTTTCTAGATGCAGTATTTGCCTTTATAACGCCTGTCTTAGCGGCCTTATCTATAGCCTGCTGGAAAGCTGGAACTAGGGCTTCTGCTTCCTTAACCTTTTTATCGGCTAGGAGTTTCTTTATATTTTTCTCACTCTGCTCTACGGCGTTTTCACGGCGAATATTAAAGATAGCCTTTCTTTTTGATACGCGTAGTGCTTTTTTTGCTGATGAAGTAATTGGCATGTTTTTTTGACTTGTATATTGAGATACACAGATTAACACAGGACATTACAGAACGCAAATCCTAGCGCGCGGGTGAGCATGAGCGCGCGCCTCTCTCCGTCCTTTATTATAAAAGCCTTAAGCGGTATGATGTATGCATGATTTCATACTTAAAAGGCAAAGTAATAAAAACCGCTGAAAAAAGCCTAGTCGTAGACATCGGGAATATAGGCTATAAAGTGCATGTAACGCCGGAAACTGCGAGCACTGCCCCAGAAAACATCACCTTATGGACCTATACCGCCGTCAGAGAAAATGCTATAGACATATACGGTTTTAAAAGCACCAGCGAATTAGAAATCTTTGAACTTCTCATTTCCGTATCAGGAATCGGGCCGAAGACAGCGCTCGGTATTCTCTCCCTAGCCTCAGTAGAAGCTTTGCAGAACGCCATCATCTCCGGTGAGACCTCCCATCTCACGAAAGTCTCAGGAATTGGTAAGAAAAACGCAGAAAAGATAGTGCTCGAATTAAAAGGTAAAGTATTAACTCATGAAGGATCTAAAGAGAGGATTGCTCTAGAGGCAAAGGATGCAGATGTGGTAGAAGCTCTAAAAGCCCTAGGTTACTCCCCTGGAGATGCACGTGATGCCTTAAAAGAAATTCCGAAAGAGATCACCGGCACGAATTCCCGAATAAAAGAAGCCTTAAAATTACTAGGAAAATAATTTGCAAATAAATATTTAAACTTTATTAAAAACATGCTTGAAAAAATCCTTCGCTCACTAGAACATATGATTCCGTCGTCCGTCTATAATTTTTTCCGCCCTGCATACCACTTCACTCTTTCCTTCCTCGGAGCGCTCGTTTACAGATTCCCTGGAAAGAAAATAAAGGTGGTGGCAGTAACCGGCACAAAAGGTAAAAGTTCTACTACAGAATTAGTAAATGCATTCCTAGAAGAAGCTGGTTATAAAACGGCGCTTTCAAATACCATTCGCTTTAAAGTCGGTGATAATGCCTGGGAAAATCTATATAAAATGTCCATGCCGGGCAGATTTGCAATGCAAAGATTTCTCAGAAAAGCTGTAGATTCTAAATGCACCTACGCTGTATTAGAGATGACTTCTCAGGGCTCTATCACTCACCGCCATAAATTCATTCCTCTAGACGCGCTTATTTTCACAAACCTTTCGCCGGAGCATATAGAAGCCCATGGTTCATATGAAAGTTATAAAGATGCGAAGCTCGCTTTAGCCAGAGCACTTTCTAAGTCAAAGAAAAGACCGAGAATCTTAATCGTAAACGCCGATGATGCTGAGGCAAAAGATTTTCTAGCAAATGATGCGGACGAAAAAAGAACTTATTCTATTAAAGATACAGAGCCGTATACTATTAAGAAAGAAGGCATTGATTTCACACTTGATAATACCCGTATTTCCTCTCACCTTTCCGGTGCCTTTAATTTGTATAATATTCTGGGCGCTATTACCTATGTAAAAACACAGGGTGTTTCCACGCCGGCCATTAGGCGTGCTCTGGAAAATTTCACAGGAATTCCTGGACGACTTCAGAAAATAGAGGCAGGCCAAGACTTTAATGTGATAGTGGACTATGCGCACACCGCCGATTCTCTAGAAAAAGTTTATCAAGTCTATCAGACTTCGCGCATGGTCTGCGTACTCGGAAATACAGGGGGCGGAAGGGATACTTGGAAGAGAAAAGTTATGGCTGAAGTAGCAGACAGATACTGTGATGAGATAATTTTGGCAAATGAAGACCCTTACGATGAAGACCCAATGAAAATTCTAAATGAAATGAAAAGCGCCCTCCCCGAAGACAGAGGTGAAATAATCTTAGACAGAAGAGAAGCCATTAAAAAGGCCATCTCCCTCGCCGAGACTGGTGATACAGTAATAATCACAGGCAAAGGAACAGATCCATATATTATGGGGGCAAAAGGCTCTAAGGTTCCTTGGAGTGATGCGAGGGTGGCAAAAGAAGAGCTGGAGAAGATACTTAAAAAAAATAATTAAAGTTTAGCTATCTAGCTAGAGATCTAATTAAAAATAAGAGAGTTTAAAACATCACGAGTCTTCTCACCAAACACTCCGCTCTCCCCTTTTATATCATTTTCCTTCTGGAAGGCGGTGACTGCTTTTTCTGTGCAGGGGCCGAATGAACCAGTAAGCGGACAGTCATTCCTCTCTTCCTTTGCCGGCGGATAATAACCGAGTTTTTCTAAAGCTATTTGTAGAGAGAGTGCCTCCTTAGACGGCTTAGATTTAGATGTGATTTTTTCGCTAAATTTATCAGCCAAAAGTGTGGTGTCTGATTTTGCCGAAGCAGGAACAGTCTCTCCGAAGAAACTCTCCACCCCCAAAAATGTCTGATAAGCATATTCATCCAGAAGTGCATTTCTAATCTCTTTATTTCTATACTGTGACTCATAAATATATCCGTATTCAGTTAAAATACTAGCTCCGTCTACAGTATTAAAGCTACCGACGGCCACTAAATCCTGATCCTCTATCACCCCAGCAGACTCTATAGGCAAATTACTCTTTGCTCCGTAAGTAGACAGTCTATTAAAAACTGATCTACCCAAAACCTGAGAGGCATTCGCATTTGAAAACTGCTTTTCTGGTACATAAACAGAGAAGCCGGAATAATCGCCCGTTCTGCGTACAGCTAATGGAACATCATTAAAATGCACACGTAAAATAATGTCGAATTTATTTTCATTTGCCCATTTATTAATTCCGTAAAGGCGAATGGCTACTTTCTCCGGAGCATTGTTGTGGTATAGACTGCCTACTTTTTGTACTTTCCCATCAGAAACGAGTTTATTCATCACAGCCTTTTTATTTATACGCCAAGTGGCGATTTCATCCCATTTGTCCTTAAAATATTTTTCTAAATCTGAATTCCATCCAGAATCATCTCTGGTAAATGAAACCTCGAATCTAGGATTTGATTTCAGATATTCAGCTAAACTTTTTGCTAAAAATAGATTCATTTCCCTTTCTTTTAATGAGCCGTACTCTGCCCCACCGAAATCAGGCTCATGTCCGGGAACCACTAAGATCTTAATTTTTACTCCATTACTTAAAGCGTTTAAATATTTTCCGACGAGTGTATCCCTGTTCGTGCTCTCAGCGAAAAAGACAGAGGCTCTATTAGAATTTACGATCTCCCATTCTACTGAAACTATTTGCCTAAAGATAAAAGTAATGAAGATGAGTACAAAGAAAATTCCTAAATATGGGTAAATAGTTTTCATAATTTAAATAAATGTGTACTATACAAGTATATGCCAGAGCTCCCCGAGGTACAAACCACAGTTAATGGCCTGAAAAGGCTTATAGGGCTCCGAATCACGGACATCTGGTCTGATTATAATTCCCTATTCTATAAAGGCAAAGCGAATATTAATGATCCAGCGCATTTCCGAATTTTTAAAAAAGGAGTCATCGGGGCAAAGATTTTAGGCGTCGAAAGAAAAGCAAAAAATATTTTCATTCATTTAAGTAGCGGTTTTTCTATTTTTGCACACATGAAAATGACTGGGCATTTTATGCACGGAGAATATGAAAAAATCGGACTGGGGTGGAGGGCAAAGAGGGGTAAAAAAAGTGCAGGAATAGAAGAAACCAGAAAAAACGTGGTCAGCGAAGAGGAAATTATAAAAAATGGAAGTGGTCTCCACGATCCATACAATAGATTCGTCAGATTAGTTTTTTCTCTTTCGGATGGTGCACATTTAGTGCTTTCGGATATGAGAAGGTTTGCAAAGGTGGCTTTGGTAAAGACCGCGGACATTAATTCGCTTCCGGAAATATCCGTACTCGGGCCGGAACCGCTGGATTCTAGTTTTACACTTTCTAAATTTAAAGAAGTTCTGAGTCAAAAGCCGAATGGAAAAATAAAGACGGTTTTAATGGATCAGACGGTTATTTCAGGAATTGGAAACATTTATTCAGATGAGATTTTATGGCGGGCGGGCGTTCACCCCGAATCCCTCGTCCGTGCCATCCCTCCCGCCCGCCTCTCCCCCATCTTTTCCGCCACTAGAACCCTTCTCAAAAAAGGCATTGATTTCGGCGGAGACTCAATGTCCGACTACAGAAATATAGACGGCGAAAAAGGAAAATTCCAGGAGGAACATCAGGCTTATAGAAAAGCCGGAAAGCCCTGCACGAAAAAAGGCTGTCATGGAACCATCATCCGAAAAATAGTCGGCGGAAGAAGTGCGCACTTCTGCGATACACATCAGAAACTTTAAAATTTTTGCGACTAGCTAAAAGCTAAATAAAATAATCCCCACTGAAACCGAAACATTTAAAGATTCCTTTACCCCACGCATCGGAATCTCTATTATTTTATCTGCCAAATCTAAGATCTTTTTATCTACTCCGCCCACTTCATTTCCAAAAACGAAAATCGCTGGATACTTTATTTTAGCCGGAACTTTTTTGCCATCCTTCATTTCAGAATACAGCTCCGAGCGTTCATCCTGCTCCACCGCGACCACGCTAACACCCTGCTTTTTTAAACGTGTGAGAAGCGCCCTCGGTTCTTTTTCATATTCCCAAGACACAGAATTCTCCGCACCGAGCGAAACCTTTGCAAAACCTTTCTGTGGTCGTCCGAAACGGTCTACTGGACACGGACTATAGCCCGTTAAATATATCTTTTCCACGCCAGCCCCGTCAGAGGTGCGGAAAATAGAGGCTACATTATGAATACTTCGAATATCGTGCAAAAGTACCATTTTACCTTTTATATTCTCTGCGTCTTTTGGAATATTGTTTTTTGTCATATTACGACTATACTATACATATATGTTAAGCGCATTTCCATCTTTATTTTCATATTAATTAATAGCTCCCCTTCTAATCAGGCTCGTGCTCGGTCTCACAATCATTCACTTTGGCTATACACTATACAAAAAGTCTGGAAAAATAAAAGCGGGTCCAATATCCTCTAGCTACCCCTCAAGTAGGACACTCGAACTTAATAATGAATAATACTCTGTTGCTGTCCTAAACTCAATACACTCCCTAGGTCGGTCATTCAAGAAGGAATGGATTTCATCTAAATCTTCTTGAGTAACGGTA
>JAPLZH010000036.1 GCA_026395105.1 Candidatus Tayloriibacteriota bacterium | reverse complement strand
AAGAGGTGCAGAAACTACCTCCATACTAGCCTCTGTACTCCTATCTCTTAAGTGGAATAATCCCAGGAACTGGTTCCAAAAGTTCATGTCTATTTAAGGTTGATAAATATGGAGATTGGGGAGGGTGTGGGTACTTACTTTTATAGTGCTTGACTTAGTCATATGTTATGATATAATATTAGAGTAATACCGAAACGAAACAATTTACAGAAAGAATGTACATGAAAAATTTGATTAGTTTGTTAGTTCTGGTGGTGTTGGTATTGGTGTGTGGTTGCTCGAGCAATGGTGCGACGAGTTACTACTACTTCAAAACTCCGCCGTCGCAGAGGGCGCCTGCAAAGCCCGAGGGTGCCCAGTGGTACTCATACTCGGCAGGCCGAACCACAACGGAGACGAAGATCGTTTCCAGTCCGGCGGTTGATCGGTGTGGTATTGTAAGTGGGAGTAAGATGCCCCCGAGTGTCCCAACAAAAGTGCGCATCAGCACTATGGAGGGACCGAATGGATACAGTTACAATAAATCAGTCGGGGGAACGGCTACTGCGACCATTATCCCTCAACCCGATGGGACATCTGTTCAACACAATGTCACTCAGAGCTGGGAAACTGAAAGCAGGGTTCCAAATCAAACCCAACTCTACCCGTCTAATATCCGGTATGCACCGGAAGGGCCTGGGGGTGTCCAAAGGCTGAAGGACGCCCTAAAAGGGAAATGAGAGTAAACTCTCCACTAGATGCAGCGTCTGTTAGGCATCACACTTTTCGCGATACGGCTCAGGCTGTATCGCGATTTCTTTTTATATACCCCTCGCATGTGTTAGTATATTTTCATGAATGAAGTGCAAAAAAGTGGAAATGGCGAGCAAAAAGAATTTATTACGAAGTCTAGAGAAGAGATGTGGAACTTTGCTCGTGATTTTTTGAAACTGATTCCTTTTGGCGAAAATGTTTTTTGCCTATCAGGGGAACTCGGAGCGGGGAAGACTACCTTCGTACAGGGAATGGCTAAGGCGCTTGGAATAAGTACAAAGGTAGTCAGTCCGACTTTTGTACTGGAAAAAAGATATGAAATTCCTGAATTCGAAGGCAAACGCAGATTTAAAAGGCTTGTTCATATAGATGCCTACAGGCTTTCTTATGGAAAAGAGATTTTGCCTTTAAGATTTAAGGAGACTTGTGCTGACCCAGAGAATTTAGTTTTAATAGAATGGCCGGAGAAGGTGGAGAGCGCTATTCCGAAGGGCGCGAGGATTATAAAATTCGAACATATAGACGAGGGTACTAGAAGGATTACATATGGTAAAATGGGAGCATGAATAAGAGATTAGTGCTTTTAGATTCACACGCTATCCTACACAGGGCATATCACGCACTACCTGATTTTGCCTCTACAAAAGGCGAGCCGACGGGTGCACTTTACGGTCTTTGCCTAATGCTTTTAAAGATTATTGAGGAATTAAAGCCGGATTATATAGTCGGAACTTTTGACTTACCACAGCCGACTTATAGACATGAAGCGTATAAGGAATATAAGGCGGGGAGGAAAAAGTCTGATCCAGAATTAATATCACAGCTTAAGAGGGCGAGGGATGTCTATACCGCTTTCGGGATACCCTGGTATGAGGCGCCTGGATTTGAGGCAGATGATATGCTCGGAACTATAGTTGAACAGGTAGAGAGAAAGCTTCCGGAGTTAGATGTGGTCATCGCTTCCGGCGATATGGATACACTTCAGCTGGTCGTGGATGATAAAGTCAGGGTTTATACTTTGAAAAAGGGGATAAAGGATACGATTATCTATAATGAAAAAGCAGTTTTGGAGCGTTTTGGTTTTTTGCCGAAACTTCTGCCGGATTATAAAGGGCTTCGTGGGGATCCGTCTGATAATATTATCGGCATTTCTGGAATCGGTGAGAAAACGGCGAGCGAACTCATTCAGAATTTCGGGACTATAGAAGAACTTTATAAAACCCTAAAGAAAGATAAGGAAAAATTCGCGAGCGCTGGGGTGAGGCCGAGGATTGTGGAACTTTTGGAAAAAGGCGAAGAGGAAGCAATGTTCTCCAAAATGCTCGCCTCCATACGCCGAGACGCGCCGATTTCTTTTGCCTTACCTCACGTGGAGTGGAAGGCTAATTTTGATATGAGTAAAGTGGAGGCATTGTTTAAAGAGCTAGATTTCAGAACGCTCGGATCGAGGGTTAAGGCTGTTATTTTAAATGAAAAGAAGGCAAAAAAGCCGGCGGGGGACGGGGAGGAGAGAGGGGAAGCGGGCGTTTCTGAAGAGGAATTTAAGAAAATTTCTGTGGGAGCCTGGCTACTAGATTCAAACTTTGCTAACCCATCACTCGAAGATGTTTTAAATATTACCTCTACGGAGAATTTCGAAAAGGCAAAGGAGGCCGTTTTATATGAAATAAAAAGGAGGAATTTGACGAAGGTTTATGAGGAAATAGAGCTCCCCCTAATTCCGGTTATAGAGAGAATGCAAAATTATGGCATTAAAGTGGACAGTGTCTTTTTAAAAAAGCTTTCAGAAGAATATCATAAAGAGATTAAAGAAAGAGAGAAAAAGATTTGGGAAATGGCAGGAGTGGAATTTAATATCAGTTCCCCGAAGCAGTTAGGTGAAATACTTTTTAATAAGATGGGGCTCGTGGCACCGAGAATGAAAAAGACAGCGGGCGGGGCAGTCTCCACTAAAGAGTCTGAGCTTTTAAAGCTGGCTGATTTGCACCCTATTATTAGCCTTGTTTTAGAATATAGAGAATTTAGTAAGCTTACAAATACATATATAGATACATTGCCGACTTTAGTTAAAGAAGATGGGCGACTTCATACCACTCTTTATCAAACAGGTACGACGACGGGCCGTCTCTCTTCTGCTGATCCTAATTTGCAAAATATTCCTATAAAAAGCGAACTTGGGAGGAGGATTCGTGATGCATTCGTGGCAGAGAAAGGTTTTAAGCTGGTGGCTTTCGATTATTCTCAAATAGAGCTTAGGGTCGCTGCTTTTCTTTCTAAGGATGAGGAGATGATTAAAATTTTCCAGGAGGGGCGTGATGTGCACACTGAGGTGGCTGCGCGAGTATTCGGCGTGCCAGCAGATGAGGTGACGAAAGAGATGAGAGGGAAGGCAAAGACTATTAACTTCGGTGTGATGTATGGAATGGGTGTGACTGCACTTCAGCAAAATTTAAAGAGCGATAGAAAAGAGGCGCAAGCATTTCTAAATCAGTATTTCGAAACCTTTAAAGGATTGGCGAATTATTTGGAAAAAACTAAGGGTGAGGCAAAATTAAAGGGCTATACTGAAACGTATTTCGGACGCAGGAGATATTTCGAAGGAATTCAGTCTAAGATTCCGTTTATAAGAGCGATGGCCGAAAGAATGGCTATTAATGCGCCGATTCAGGGAACGGAGGCGGATGTTATTAAGCTTGCAATGTCTAAAATCGATTCATATATAGAAAAAGAAGGATTAAGAGACAGTGTAAGACTCATACTTCAGGTGCATGATGAATTAATTTTGGAGATCAAAGACGGGGTCGTAGAAAAAGTGGCACCGAAAATAAAGGAAATTATGGAAAATATAATTACCCCGAAAGAGATTTTTGATATTAAACTTTTAGTGGAATACGGAGCGGGGGATAGCTGGGGGGAGAGCAAGTAGTTCAGATAATTATTTTAAAACTCATAAAATATTAAGTAAGTACCCACACCCTCCCCAATCTCCATATTTATCAACCTTAAATAGACATGAACTTTTGGAACCAGTTCCTGGGATTATTCCACTTAAGAGATAGGAGTACAGAGGCTAGTATGGAGGTAGTTTCTGCACCTCTTTG